>JALYMD010000574.1 GCA_030773875.1 Chloroflexota bacterium
GCCAGTGGGAGCGCGTCACTGGATCGCGCGCCCTACGGTAGCGAGCCTCCAGGTCGGCGAGGGGAAGGTGCGGGGGCACCACAAGACGTCTTGGCATTCCCTTAGTCTACATCCGGAGTCCGTATCATACGTAGAAGCGATGTAACGAGTTCCGAAGGTCGCACAAGATAGAGCGCGGTTGCCCAGCGTCGCCTTATCTCCGCTCAAACTCGGCGATCGCCGGTTGGAGTCCCCACGCCGCTGACTCAGTCATTCGATCGATGAGATCGAGGCAGCGGCCTCGGATAGCCTGGTCCTCGGCTTGACTGTAGGCCCTGACGACGAGGTTAGCTACCTGATCCGCTTCGGCTGCCGCACGAGTTCTCACATCGGAGACACTGGAACCGGCGAGGTCTAGGAATCGCCCCGCAACTTGGCACACCACATCAGGCAGTGCTGCTGGCATCTGATCAAGCGCTTCAAGCAGCTCCGGGTAGGCGTCCGCGAAGGCAGGACTCGCAACAAAGGTGTGAACAAGCTCCCCAAAACTCCCCAGGTCGCCGCCCTCAAGATTGCGGAAACACTGAGCTGCGGCAGAGCGGACGCCAGGGTCTGAATCGAGAAAAAGCTGGCGTAGCGCCTGCTCGCAGACAACACGAAGGCCCGCCGATTGCAGATTAGCCGAGTAAACCTCCGCCGCACCGAGGCGCATTGCCACCTGTCCACTGAGGCACCGATCCGCAAGTGATCGGGCCTCAGGGAGGTCGAGCGAGGCAATGCACGCTTGACGGGCACCGGCCCGGACCACCTCGGCATCGCTAGATACCAACATCCGCAGAAGAATAGGCTCTAGCTCCGTGAAGTGGGTTGCGACTGCGAAGCGCAGGAATAGCTCCACCCCCCGAGTTGCCAGGAGCGTGTCCTCAGCATCACAAAGCCGAACGAACAGGCCCACTGCAGCCACACGGTCGTGGGAAAGCATGGCGGTAAGCCCGCGCACCGCCATCGATCTGACGGCAATTGAGTCGTCAGCCACAAGGCGGTCCAAAACTGGCCGGAGATGTCCCGCCCGGTCCGGATCTGCGAAGATCAATTGGGCGACCGCGTTTGCCGCACCGCCGCGGACCGAATTGAGCCCAGCGCTCTCGATCTCCCCACCATAGTAGTACCCACCGCCTGAAGCTTTGGTGCGCCAGAGTTCCCGTTCCGGGTCCAAGTCGTCGGTGGCATACCACCCGAGGACATCAAGTATTCGGACGGGCAACGGTTTCCCCGCCACTCGATCTAGGAGCAACGTCAAAGCCCGACCGCACGGACGCCCAGGGAGGCGATGGCACCTGTCGCAAAGGTCTGCGACATCCTCCGGGCTGACCCGGTCACCGGAAGCAGCGACGCCTCGGAGCACGGCATCGAAGTAGACGGGATTCGCGTCGTCCGGGATGCGCAGGGTGAGGCGGACGAACCGCTCAGGCTCAGCTTCCGCCTGCCGCTGCATTTGTTGCGCGAGTTGCGACGCTCCACCAATGATGTCGGAACCTCTTATCTGCCTGGTTGCGTCTTCAGAATGAGTAGCAATGGCCGATAGCCACTGCTCGTCAGTCATCTTTGCTAGAGCCGCGTCCGGGACCGGCGATTTGACCAACCCTCCGACAGCTCCCATTGGTGCGACAGGAGTATCCGATCCGAACTTTCGGCAAAGCTCCTGAAACCGTCGCGTGGCTGTAGCCCCGCGTCGTTCGCCGTCGAATGCACCCAAGAGAACGAACTGCGCGTAGCCATGCGTAGAGCGGTTCTTGTAGCCGACTTCCTCCAGCGGATAGTACCCGAGAACGTGGCACTCCAACTGCATGAACAGAGTGTCAGAGCAATGTGGAGTAATGGCGGCCAGCAACTCCCGCGTCGCCCAATGAGGCTCACTGATATACCCCGATCGCAGCCGGAACGCGTTTTGGAGGAGGTAATGGGCCGCTGCATCGGCGAAGCGGGTTCCATGAGCCGCATATCCACGGGTGACAAGAAACTGAGGGGTGTCAAGATCCAACACCAGCATCGGCTGGATCGTCCGCTCAAACGCCTCGGGACCGATTACAGCCATTTCGCGAAGGGCAGTCTCCGTGCCTTGCAATACGGCTTGGCGCATGCTGTAGGTTTCGCCTGGCCACCGCATGCGCCAAACATTATCCGGGACAGGAGCGGCCTCGCCTACGGCTGCGTTCTCCTGCGCCACCTGGAGCACCCACGGTAATACCGTTCTCACGAACGCCTCAGGAGCACCAAGCGCACTGCGCCGCAGCACGCTGTCCGCGAACTGGCTTTGGCCAATTGTTCCTTCCGGTGCGAAAGGGTCTCGGTTACCGGTGGCTTCGGCTAAGGCAAGGCGGCGAGCTAGATAGTGTCCGACAGCCTCGCACGCTTCGGCCGGATCACGTTCTGCCAAGTGGTGGATGACGGTCCAGAAATCACCCCTACCTATCACCGGTTCCCGCTTCCACGTCCAAAATCCCCTCGTCGATCGCCCGTAAAAACAGGTCAAAGAAACGGCGGCCCATCCCCGGCTCCAAGTGCTGCACTAATGACCGGAGACGCTGGTTCCACTCCTCCGAGGCGCCCACGTACGGCTCAACCAGATCTGCAACCCGATCAGGCAAATCTTCCAATACGCTCGCCAGGAGCCATACCGCCCGATTAACCCGGACTGCCTCTTGATCACCTAGCCACAGCTTGAACAGTCCATGTCCGTCGAGTAAGCGAATCCACCCCGGCGATCCATGTAGCGTGCCCCACGCCCGCACCGCAAGAGGGCAATTGGAAGCAGTCATCGGCTCAAGCACTTCCCACTCCTCCCAGGTCGGGTCGCGGAGCTGAGCGAGGAGCGAGAGGACAACATCCTTTAGGTGAGGACGGACTCTGTCGCTACCGAGGATAGCGCGGAGGTCGGCCAGGTACTGGGTGCGGTCTCGGTCGCGCTCGTACGCGAGAATTTGCCGGACCTGCGCCCGCCGGAAGAGCCCCTGCTCGCCACGACAAAGCATCTCCATCAGATCACCGCCTTGAGCGAGGAACCGCCGGGCGAACACGTAGTCGAAGAAGCCGTCATGAAAGAACGCGAGCCGGTGTCCATCATCATCTTCGGCCACCACATGCTCCGACACCACAGCGTGAAGGTCAGGCTCAAATTCGTCGACCACCCATTTCGGAGCGGTCAGCGACTGGTGATCACTCATATAGGATGTGAGCCGATCCATGATCGTCACCCACTGGGGGACGGGGCCTCCTCGTCGTTCCAAGAGCAATCTTTGCTTGCGATCCCAAAACCGGTCGTAAAGATCGGTGACAGTCTCGAATCCGAGCGGATCTCGGGAAGGATCTGGAGCAATCTCAGCTAACAAGCTGAGGTGTAGAGGAACCTCGAGAAGCTTGACTTGACTCGCGGTGAGCCTCCGTGCGTCTAAGCCGAGACCGGTGACTGTATCGCGCACCGTCGCTTCCGACAGGCGACCCACCTGCATTTCTTGCGCAACACCCTGCTTGCGGACTAAATCCCTAAGACGATGGTCGTTGTCGAGGTCGAACTTTCGGCACGACAGCACGAGGAAGACGTTCGGGAGGTGGGCGGCTTGTCGTGCCAACTCAGCGACAGGGTCGAACAGCTCCGTGCGCCGACCCGAGGCTAGGCTCACTGCGTCGAGCTGGTCGACCACGAGGACGCATTCGCGCCCTTGAGCCACGGCGGCAAGCGCAGCAGCCGGCGAGCCCGGCAGGCCAAGTTGGCAACCAAGGTCCCTGACAAGTTGGACGGGCTGGAGGCGGTCAACACGCAGGGCCAGAAAGGGAATCCCTCGGCCCTCAAGTGCAGAAAGTAGCTGGCGCATCACGCCACTCTTTCCTACCCCGGCCTCGCCGACGAGGGCAACTCCGGGAGCATCGCCCTTAAGGTCAATGGTGGACAGAATCTGGTCGGCCTCGGCCCTCTGAATCAGCCGTCCGCCGATGGTCGGGTCGGGGAATGATCGAAGGTACCGACCGTTGGCCGCCTCGACCGCCGCCAACACTGTCCGGTCGTTGCTCCATTGGCGCCGACCGTATCCCTGACTGGCGAGATGCTTCCAGATGTCGAACGCTGTCAGTTCGTCGTGGACCTGATCAAGCGCCAGCTGGGCGAGGGAGGCCTCAACAGCACCGGGGTCTCCTTCAACTAGCGTCTCGATTTGGAGCCGGACGAACTCTTGGAGAGACCGCTCGTCAAGCGTGCGAACGTGGATGCGACGAAGCATCCCGTACGCTTCCGACTCGGAGCAGTCACCCCAGTAAGCTCGAAGCGTCGAGAAAGCATTAGTCGCGTCCTTGGACTTAAGGAATTCTATTCTGAACTCCTGGAAGGACACGGACGCTCTCGCGCGATCGGTAAGCTCCTTGAGTTGATCGGCAGCGTACATCGACACGAAGACGCAGTTAGCGTCTTCGCTCCGCAACCTCGCCTGGAAGTTACCAAGCACACCAGCCTGATTGAGCTGAGCCGGAGTCCAGCGCCCGTCGCTCAGCTGCCGCTTGACTTGATGATACTCCCGCACGTCGTGGCGCTGAACCCAAAACTCTACGCCCTCTCCTTCCGCCCCTGGTGGTTCTAGGCGGATAGAATCAGCTCGCTCGGCCATCACCTCCGTGAAGCTAAGGACAGTCCAGCGGCCTTCGTAGCGGTTGCCGACCTTATCAGTTGCTCCACCCGGTAGCGGCACCAAGCCCCCTTTCGTGTGTGTTTATGTGGGGATTGTAGTCCGCGGCAAGGTGCAACTTCCCAAGTCGGAACCGTCAGCACCTATTCCCGTCCCTGCTCCTGCGGCACGCTCCTCAACCCTGCTCAGACCAAGCCGACCTGGGCGCAGATGCTTCAGGCGGGATTGCAGACCGGCGCGATCTATCTCGGCTACTGGTGGTGGGTAATCCCGCCGGGGCTGCTGATCATCGTCACCGCCCTGGCCTTCATGCTGCTCGCGCTCGCCATGGAGCCGATCGTGGATCCGCGCCTCCGTAAGCCGGGATCGTAAGGGGTTCCTGTAGGACGCGGTGTGGCGGGAGGGGCCTTGAGCGAGGCTCATCGCCTCGAAGCCCTGGCGCATACCACGGTCCCGGCTACGGCTGAAGAGGGGGGCAAGGATCGGGTGAACCGGTTCAAATGAATGGAACGGACGCGGTCCGGGCCAAGCGACTCAACCAGGAGGGCGCACTCGTCGGGGAGGAGGCCGGGAGTCAATAAGCAGCCTGGCCACCAGAGCTCGAAGTTTGGCTTCGACACCCGCACAACGAATTGGAACGGCCTATTCTGCCCGGTGGCCGGAGATGGACATCCAGGCGAGCGCCGGTCTCAGCGTTACGCTGATCTGACGGCCGAGCGGGCTCCACGAAGGGATCGACGGGACGTCGATCGGCGTCGTTCAGACAGCCTCTGCCGGTGCGTCAATCTCGATTTCCGGGCCGATGTGATTGGCTGCATCGAGCAGCCCCTGTGCAGGTGGTGATGTTGGGGGATGTCGTAGGCCGCCCGGCCATCGGTCAACTCGCCGCTGCCAACACCGGCTCCATCAGGGGCACGATCAGACCGGTGGCTAGGGCCGCCTCAATCTGCTCGACATAGGCCGTCACATCGCGGTTGTCCGCGTAGCGGAAGGTGACACGGGGCAGACCCAGCGCGTCCCGGTCGAGGCGCAGCACGGTGAACTGTCCCTGGTCTCGGTCAGAGGCGGTCAGCTCAACGTAGCGCTGGCCTAGGGCAAGAGCGGGATGGACAGCGATCATCGGTAAGCTCCTTTGCAGAGGGTGAGCAACGTGGCTCCCGGTATTCTTAGTGTGGCGCGCGGATGTCACCGCCATTTCGCCAAGGTGTCACAGAAACGTCACAGTCCAACCACTCCTTCTGGTCAAGAGTGGACGCGCTACCTAGAGGTTGGCCGACAGGAAGCGGCGGCACTAAAGTTGCTGAAATCAATGGTCACGATCCCTCCGCCCGCATCACGGGATCCTGTTCGCAAAGGGGCCGTCGCACGGCCCCACGATCGCTGACGCAGCGGTCGACGGCAGGAGGAGGCAAGACCGCTGAGACGGATGGTGCGAGAAACTACAGGGCAGATGCGGATCGAGGACTTATTGAGACTGCGCGACCGGGCCATCGCCGCGGCGCGCAGTGGCATCATCATCACCGACGCCACCCGTCCCGATAATCCCATCATTGATGTCAACCCCTCCTTCGTTCGAATGACTGGCTATGCCGCCGCAGAGGTGGTTGGCCGCAACTGCCGGTTTCTCCAAGGCCAACGCACCAACCCTGCCACCCTTGCTGAGATTCGTTCCGCGCTTCGTGAAGGCCGGGAGTGCACCGTTACCCTCCTCAACTATCGGCGGGACGGCACCCCTTTCTGGAACGAGTTGCACATCTCTCCCGTCCGAGACGAGGAGGGCCGGATCACCCACTTCGTCGGAGTACAGACCGACGTCACCGAGCGGAAGCAAGCGGAAGAACGCGCCCAGTTCCTGAGTGAGGCCGGCGAGGTCCTGGCGTCATCGCTCGATTACGCCACCACGCTGCAGAGCGTCGCCCGTTTGGCGGTGCCTCAGATCGCCGACTGGTGCACGATCGACATGCTCCAGGAAGATGGGGGGATCGAGCGGCTGGTCGTGGCTCACACCGATCCACGTCAGGTGGAGCGGGCGCTGGAGCTTAACCGGCGCTATCCAATTGACCCCTCCGCCCCGTTCGGCCCGGCTCAGGTCCTCCGCACGAGCCGGCCAGAGTTGGCCCACGAGATTCCGGATGCCGTGCTGCGGGCCGTGGCTCACGACGACGTCCATCTCCAAGACCTGCGCCAGTTGGGGTTCGTCTCCTTCGTTAGCGTGCCGCTGATCGCTCGTGGTCGCGCTCTTGGGGTGCTCACGTTCGCGACCGCCGAATCGGGCCGCCGTTACGTTCCAGCCGACCTGCCGCTTGTTGAGGATCTCGCCCGTCGAGTCGCGCTGGCTGTCGACAATGCCCAACTCTTTGGCCAGGCGCAGCGGGCGATCCGGGCGCGGGACCAGTTCCTCTCCATCGCCGCCCATGAGCTGCGGACGCCGGTCGCCAGCATCCGGGGCTATGCCCAACTCCTGCTGCGGCGACTCAGCAAGGGCAACCTTACGGACGCCCTCCCCACCTACCTACGGACGATCGAGGGGGCGACCGACCGCCTCACCGTGCTGACCGATGACCTCCTGGACGTGTCGCGTATTCGCCTCGGCAACTTGCCCTTGCGGCCCAAGCCACTCGATCTCTGCGACCTCATCGGTGAGATCGTCGCCCGCTACACGGAGGTCTTCAGCGATCGCCACCCGTTACAGGTCGAGATGTCGGATATCCCGTGCGCGGTGGTGGCGGATCCCGACCGGGTGGAGCAAGTGCTGTCCAACCTGATCGACAACGCGGCCAAGTACTCGCCCCAGGGCGGCACGATCCGGATCAGCATGCGGTCCGACGACGAGGGCGTCTCGATCGAGGTCCATGACGTCGGCATCGGGCTGCCACCAGGAGCTGCCGCCTCCATCTTCGAGCCGTTCGGCCGCGCGGCCAACGCGGTCCAGCAGAACCTGCCTGGACTCGGACTCGGTCTCTACATCTGCCGCAGCATCGTCGAGCGGCACGGCGGTAGAATCTGGGCGACGAGCGAGGGGGAGAGTCAGGGCACGACCGTGGGCTTCTGGCTCCCGGCGCAGGACCAGACGAGGGGGAACGAGACGGCAATGTCCGGCGCGCCGGCAACCGGGTCCGTGGAGACCCAGCATGGATGAGCGGCGCCGCGTCCTGATCGTGGACGACGACGAGACGATCCGCGGCTTCCTCATCGACTTGCTCGCCGACGAGGGCTACGAGACCTGCGTGGCGTGCAACGGGGCGGAAGGGCTTGAGATCCTGCACGGATGGCGGCCGGACGCGATCATGCTGGATCTGATGATGCCGGTGATGGACGGGTGGTCCTTCCGGGCGGCTCAGCGCGCCCTGCCCGGCGCGGCCGACGTGCCCGTCATCGTCCTCTCCGCCGGCCGCGACCTAGCGGATGGCGTCACGGATTTCGCGCCAGCGGCCTGTTTGGCCAAGCCGTTCGACCTCGTTCCCCTCCTGGACACGCTGGAGCGGCTGACCGGCGCTCCGATGGCCGCCGGCACCGCACATTCCCCAGCGTCAGCCGGGGCCGTCCTTGTGGCCGACACCCAACTCGATGAGGGCCTGAATCAGGGCGTCCACGTCTCTCGGAGCGTTGTACCCCTGGCAGGAGACGCGGAGTAGGGGGCGTCCGTTCCAGACGGTGATCGGCACCTCGACCCGATGCTCATCGTAGAGGCGACGTTTCAGGTCCACCGGATCCCCGACTGCCAATGGCGCGGCGACCATTTGGGCGAACCAAGTCGGGTCGTCCGGGGCAAGCGGCTCAAGCCCTGTTAGCGTGGCAAGCCGAGCCCGGGCGTCGCTCGCTAGGGCGTGGCAGCGGGCGCGGACGGCGTCCCAGCCGTGCTCGGCCTGGAAGTCGATCGCGGCGGGGACGGCCAGGAAGGCGGCGAGGTCGTGGGTTCCCTGCCGCTGGTTGCGGGTCACGAAGGTGGCCTCCTCCTCGCCCCAGCCCCAGCTCACCGTCATCGCTTCCACCACGGCGTGGTGCTCCGGCCGGACGTGGAGAAAGGCGGAGCCCTTCGGCGCGCAGAGCCACTTGTGGCAGTTGCCTGAGTAAGCATCGGCACCGATCGCCGTCAGGTCGAGCGGGAGGTGCCCCGGGACGTGGGCACCGTCGACGATGCTCAAGATGCCCGCCTCGCGTGCCCGGTGGCAGATCTCGGCGACGGGAAAGGTCAGCGCCGTCGGCGAGGTGACGTGGCTGAGGAAGAGGACGCGCGTGCGCGGCGTCACCGCGGCCCACAAGGCCTCGGCCAACTCCTCTGGCGTCCCGGTGAGGGGGACGGGGATGGGGTGGCGGACGTACCGTGCCCCGGTCTTGCGGCAGACGTGCGCCCAGGTCAGGTCCAGCGCGCCGTACTCGTGGTCGGTGGCGAGGATCTCGTCGCCCGGTTGGAGCGGCAGCGAGCGGGCGACGACGTTGAGCCCGATCGTGGCGTTCGGGACGAAGACCAGATCGTCCGGGGCGGCGTTGACGTAGGCAGCCAGGCGGGTCCGGGCCTCGTCCAGCAGCGCCGCGCCGAGGCGCTGGAGGAACTCGACCGGTTGCCACTCCAGCTCCCGCTGCCAGGACTGGTAGACGTCGAAGACCGGCCGCGGGCAGGCCCTGAACGAGCCGTGGTTGAGGAAAACGACGTCGGGGTCAAGCAGGAACAGATCCCGCAACGCCTCGGGGCCGGGGTCGCCGTCGCTTGGCGGGGCGTCGTGGATGTCCGCGCTGATCCGAACCCCGGTTGCCACCTCGACGCCCATCACCCCTCCGCTCTCCGCCACCGGACCGAGGCGTTAGACTAGCAGACGTTCAGAAGCGGCGACGCCTCTGGCGAAAGGACACCACCCTGTCCTCGCGCCTGGGGAGACCGTACGGCCATTCTCGGCGTCCTATCCAAGCACTGCGAGGTTCGTTCATGGCGGCTGCCGCCCCATCTGCCAGTATCTTCGTCAAGGGGGCGTGCCCGCACGACTGCCCGGACACCTGCGCGACCGTGACGGAGGTGCGGGACGGCCGGGCCGTGCGCTTCTTCGCAGAGAAGGATCACCCGGTGACGCAGGGGTGGCTCTGCGCCAAGGTCCGGCCCTACCTGGAGCGGGTCTACCACCCGGACCGCCTCACTCACCCGCTGCGGCGGGTCGGTCCGAAGGGCAGCGGGCGCTGGGAGCGCGTCTCGTGGGAGGAGGCGATCGCCGAGATCGCCGAGCGGTGGCGGGGGATCATCGCCGAGCACGGGGCGGCCGCGATCCTGCCCTACTCCTACAGCGGAACCCTGGGGTTGCTCCAACTCGGGATCTCGAACGAGCGCTTCTGGAACCGGCTCGGGGCGAGCGGGTTGGAGCGCTCGATCTGCGGCGCGGCGGCCGAGGCCGTCGTCAACGCCACCTACGGCGCCCGGCGGTCGCCGGACCCGGCAGACGTGACCCACAGCCGCCTGGTGATCCTCTGGGGCCACAACCCGGCCACCACCAGCCCCCACTTCGTGCCCTTCCTGCGGGACGC
>JALYMD010000575.1 GCA_030773875.1 Chloroflexota bacterium
CCGCTCCGGTGGCTGCGGGAGCTGGCAGCGAGGGCAGAGGCGCCACGCCCCGATGAGGATGGCCTCCGGCTCCGGCTCGAACTCCCGGCCGCACTGCCGGCAACGCACGAGGATGCTCATTGCTCGCCTCCTAATCTGCTGATGCCACCGGCGGTGAGCAGGCCGGGCAGTAGTAGGGCGACCCGTCCGCGACCAGCGGGGCGCCGCAGTCGAGACACGTCCAGCCGTTGCTTCCCGAATGCTTCCCATTGTTCCCGGACGCATCGGGAACCACCTTTTCGAAGAGGCGCGGATGATTCCCCCCGTCCTGCCCCTTTAAGGGCGGCGACGCGGGGGTAATCATCGCGGCGCCCTCGTCCTCCCCATCCACAGGCCAGAGGGTCGGCGAGAGACTGCGATACCGGCGCGGATCGTTCTTGGTGCCGGCGCCTTCGATCGCCACCGGGTGCGGCTCGTCCTTCGCCATCTCCGCGAGCGCATTCTGGACGGTCTTCGGGGCCGCGCCGAGACCGTCCGCGATCTCCTTTGCCGTCTTAGCCCCGTTCGTCGTGCCGAGGTGCGCGATGATCCGCTCCCGGATATTGGGTTCCGCGAGGAGCGGGACGGCGTTCGCCGGCTCCCACCGCAGGCCGTCGCCCAGCCGGACATGGACGGTTTCGCGCGGTCCGTGCCGGCCCTCGACCTGGAGCTTCCCGGTCGCCGGCCCGTCGCCGTCACCATCGGTCCGGTTGAACGCCCACTCCAGGTCGAACGCCGCCCGGATCGCGGTGCTGCCCCGGAAGCCCCCGAGCTTGTTCTGATGGTGGTTGACCAGGATCGTGGTGTTCGTCTGGTGCGCCATCTGGCGGACGGGGCGGAGCCGCCACACCATGTCGTCGGATGAGTCCTCTTGCCCGTCGTGCAGCTCGCGCAGCGTGTCCAGCACGATCAGCACCGGCTCGTGAGCCGCGATCATGCCCGCCAGGCGGACCATGGTCCCTGGGTCTTCCAGCTTCAGCCGGTCATCCGTGGACCCGTCCAGGGGCAGCACGTAGAGCGGCGCGTCACGTCGGTGGCCGAGGCGGGCGGCAATCCGCGCCCGCACGTCGCGGACGTGCTCCTCGGCGGCGCAGTAGATCGCCGTTCCCTCCCGGACCGCCCGATCGAGGAACGGTTCACCCGTAGCGACGCAGGCGCACAGGTCGATCGTGAGCAGCCCCTTCCCGGCCTTTTCCCGCGCGGATAGCAGGGCCGCGGCCCCCAGCGGGAGCAGGCGGTCCACGGTCCAATCCGGCTCGGCCAGGTCGAGCGCGAACAGGGCATCGAGCGAGAGCGGCTGAAAGGCGTCGCTCACCGGACCACCACCTTTCCGCCGACGAACTCCACCGCAGGGAGCCGCCGTGAGGGGCGCCGGGTGGCCGGCGGGACCGGCACGTAACGGGTGACAGATGGAGCGGTGTCAGTCGCCTCCCGTTCAGGACGTGGGGGCCGGCCACGCGACCCGGTGTCCACTGACAGGCCGGCGTCGGCAGCCAGCGCGGCGACGGCCTCGGCGAAGTTGTCATTCCCGGTCAGGTGCATGTGGAGCGCGAATAGATCCCCGCCTCGGTGGCAGCCGTGGCAGTACCAGAGCCGGCCATCCAGCGTGACCGTAAACGAGGGCGTGCGTTCCTCGTGGCCGGGCAACGGGCAGCGCGCCCAGAGTCGCTGGCCGCGCCGGTCGAGCCCTATCCGGCGGCCAGCCAGGTACGTGGGGATGGGAAGGGCTGCTTTGACGGCGGCCGCATCGGGCCGGCGATCCGGCCAGCGGTTCGGCCAGGCCGGCGCCATCGCTCGCAGGCGGAGCCGTTCCCGGCGCTGAAGTTCCGCCGTGATCGCGTCGATGTGCGCGTCGATGAAGGCGCGGGATTCCTCGGGATGGTCCCAACCGGCCGGATGACGTTCAACGTCCGCGTCGAGTTCCGTGCGATCCCAGCGCCACGCCTCCAACTCGCTCAGCAGTCCAGCAGTTGCCGCGTCGCGGTAGCGGTCGGAGAGGGGGAACTGGCTGGAGTCAGCAGCGGACGTGCAGCCGCCCATCATCGCCGCTCCCCACGCGCCACTGGACCGTCTCCGGCGGCGCGTGGCTTTGTCGCGCTCAACCCCGACATCTACGCGGCCTCGGGGTGGTCAGGCCCCGGAAGACGGCCAGATTCCGCGCTGCGTTCCTGCACCCAGCGTTCAAGTGCCACCCGCGGCACCCTCACTGCCCGGCCCATCCGGACGCAGGGCAGCTCGCCGCTCGCCATCATGGCGAAAATAGTCGTGCGCCCTAGACTGAGTAGCTTGGCCGCTTCCTCCGCCCGCAACAGGATCGGCAACTCGTTCCCCGTGGTCTCGGCTCCCATTGGCATGCCCCCTTTCGGTCGTTCGCCGGTTACCTGGGAGTACGCTAGAGCCAGACGGACGGAGACGGTACACTGCGACGGATCTACGCATGCGTCTACGCGGTTGGAGGTGCCTATGCACCGTGACGGGCATTTCACGGCACAAATGGAGCTGGCGGCCATGCGGCTTGGGGGCTCTCCCATTGTCGGCGGGACGTCGGGTGAGAGGCTGGACTCCGCGCCGATGGCTGTGCCGGCCGCGGTGCGCCTGGGACCGGCACGGCTCGAATGGGTGCCTGGGAGAGAAGATCAGCCGCAAGAGGGGTGGTGGCGCCACGGGGCGCCGGCGCGGAGCGCGCTCCTGGCGTTCACGCGCCTCGCCACAGAGCCCGAGGATGTAC
>JALYMD010000576.1 GCA_030773875.1 Chloroflexota bacterium
GTCCCATTTGGCCCTGGACGATTACGCCACCCGCTCGGCAGTGATGTCCACCTCGAGCTTGACCGTCTCGTCCAACGAGACCACCGGTCCGATGACGGGCGGCTCAATGTTGAAGTCGGGCATGTCAAAGGTCGTGGCGGCGCTTCCCTTCAGGGTGTCGCCGTCGAGGGTCGCTTTCGCCTCCCAGGCGACGAGCTTGGTGACGCCATGGACTGTCAGGTTCCCGATCAGGAAGAAGGTTGCCTCCTGCTCGTCGTCCAGTGGCGCGCTCAACCCCTGGACCTCGGTCAGGACAAACGTCGCCAGCGGGTACTGCTGGGTCTCCAGGGTGTTGTTGTAGAGGTAGTTGTCGCGCCTCGCCTCGTCGCTCGTGAGCGTTCGCAGATCGACGTCGAAGCGAGAACAGGCCAGTGGCATACCGGCGCCATCGAACAGAATTTGCCCGATCATGGCGTTGGTGCTGCCGACGGCTTCGGTGGCGCCTCGCCCCGCCAGTTCCTCCTGGGCACGGTAGCGCGCCTCTGACTCGTTGGCGACGATGGCGAGCGCCATGGCAGGCGTTTCGGCCGCCTCGGTAGCTACGGCGGTGGGAGCAGGGGCGTTCCCGACAGCCGCTCAGGCGAGGGTTGATGGTGCAGCTTCAAGCACGCCAGCCTCCGTCAGCGGCGCGGGCGTCGCCTCCTGCGCGGCGGTTGACCTCCCTAATGAGGCGCTGATGGCAATGAGGAAGGCCAGAGCGGGCAGGAACAAGACCTTCGTGCGGCGCCGCGACGAGGATCGTGTCTGGTTCGGGGGCAATGGGTTCAACGTGGTTTCTCCTCTTGATCTTGCACGCGTATGTCCGATATCCCTGCCGGTCAGCATCACCAGGCCACAGCCGTGGTCCAAGCCCGTTTGCCTCGTTGGACACAGGCGTCAGGCAACGTCGAGCACATAGGTGAAGAAGCCCAGCGCTCCCTCCTCCTGTTCGGCCTTGTCATCGCGCTCCTGGAGATCCATCACCAGAGCGGGGTCGAAGATACGGTCCGACGCGTTGCTCGGCTCGTCGGGGAAGTAGAGCTGCGTGATGAGCACAGACTGGTTTGGCGCTTGGACCTTGACGTGGATGTGCCGCGTGCGGCCGGGATAGAGACCCGGCACGATGGTTGTCAGCTCGTAACGACCGTCCTTGTCCGTAAACTGGTGGCCACGCAGCTTGTAGCCGACGTTGTCGTATGCGCCGTCGTTGTCTGCCTGCCAGAAGTCGAGCAGGGCACCCTCAATTGGCTGGCAATCGGTGGAGTAGACGTAGCCGGTGACAACGAGCTTGGTCCCCTCCAGGCCTGGCTCCAAGAGCGATGCGCGCTCCGGCGAGTTTGGGGTGAAGTAGGGTCCCGCTGTCTGTTCGAGTGTGGCCTCGACATCGTCGTCATCGCCGCATGCCGGGGTCGGTGCCAACACCGGAGTCGCGGCCACGTCTGCGGTCGCGCCTGGCGTTCCCGTCGCAGCGGGCGACTGCGCCAGGGTGACGCCCGCCATCCGGCCCCCCAGAACCGTCAGAGCGAGCGGCGCCGGCAGCCCGAGAGCCAAGTGGTGCAAACGGCGACGCGTGAGCTTCGTCTTCGCCATCGTGTCCAAGGTCAGGCACTCCATTCTGGTCTGGTATGGCCGGGATTCCGTTGCTGCGCATCAAAACCGGTCGTCAGCCTATGGTCGTCCAGCACAACCGTCCAACACGGCTCACTCTATGGAGCCCGGATCAAGGCGATCTCCATATTTCCTGGGAGTTTGCTGTGAAACGGGCCGACGTGTCCGTGCCGATCCAGCAGGCGGCAGTGGCGGAAGTGGCACGCGCTACCGGTGATCGAAGCACGGCCTCGCCCCACCTGGTGGGTCAAGACCGTGCGCTGCTCTGACGGCGGTGCGGGAATTGGGAGAGGGGACGCTGAAGTCTGTCCGCCTCCCCGTCTTTCAAGCCGGGGCAGTGACTGCTCCGACCATTACAGCGAGGTCGTGTCTGCGGATGCGGGCGTCGCGCCCGCCGGGGGCGTGGCCACGTTGACGTCAGTCGGCGTGCCGGCACCGGCGTCGATGAGCGCGTCGAGGTCGTCCTGAATCTGGTCGATCAGAAACGTCCGAAGTTCATCCCGGCTCTTCCCATGGGCGGCAGCCACCTCCGCGAGACTCATCCCCTGCCGTAGTTCAAGACGGAGATCATCCACTGTGACACCGAAGAAACTGGCCAGCGCGTTGAGGTCGACTGCCATCCCCGGCCGGCCGAAACCGGGGTCCACGCCCCCGTAGGGACCCTCAAGCGGTCCACGGCCAGGACCGCGGCGCAGACCATGACCGAAGCCATCTCGTCCGCCGAGCCGGCCACCGATCAAGCCGACGTGACGGAGCGGAACGTCAGCGGCGTCGATCTGCCGCTTGAGGGCATCGGCAGCGTCGGCACTGATCTCGCCGTCCGCCAGCCGCGCGTCGACGGCCTGCTTGAGCGTGGTCCGGATTGCTGCGTCCAGCGTGGCCGCATCAGTGCCGCCGAGGTTCGCGGCAAGCTGGTCAAGGAAGTCCTGGTAATGGTTATCCGCGGTCGCTGCGGTGGTCGTCGTGGTCGGGTCAGTCGGGGTCGCCGCATCCTGGGCTGCCGGATCCGTCTGGGCGAACGCCGGCCCGATCAGCCCGACGCCTAAGACCAGCGCAAGCAGTGCCGTCAGCCCCCCGATAAGAGCGAAGCGCCGTGGTGCTCTGGGATCTCGCCTCGTTTCCATCGTTCATCTCCTCCGACGTGCGTGCGCGGCTCATTCCACCGCGTGCGCCGTGTGCTCATGTGCTGATTGCCGCGTCCCTGCGTGTGGCCTATCGCAATCCAACGACAGAGTTTCTCGTCCTATCTGCTCTCTCCTCCTCGCTGGTCGTTCCACCCGCACAACCATTTGGTGCGGGTCAGCAAGGAGCACTCTAGGGAATCAGTCTCAAGGGGCTCTCAATGCTCCCTGGGAATCTGCTGGGATCGACAGGCACGCCCCCTGGTCGGCAGCCGTCACCAGGGACCGGACGACGGCTATGGGATTCTCAGCGTGTTCCCAGGAAGCTCACCGATCCCATTGAGGTTGGTTCCCTATCGTCGATGAGGCGGGGGCCGCCGAGCCTCGCCGCTCCTCGTAGGGCCGGAGGAGGTCCGAGGGGACGTTCACTGGCAGGGCCAGATCGACGATGGGGCCTTTTCTGGCAATCCTCGGCCCTTGGTCTCATAACGGAGGCGCTTCAATGAGTGACCGCGACGTTCATCCCCAGCCCCGACGCGTCGCTGGCTTTGTTTCCGCCTTGGCTCTCCTCGCCGCGCTGATGCTCGGCGCTCATCTCTTCGGGGCCGCCGGGGTGCGGGAGTCCCGCGACCAGCTGGTTACCTGGGCCGTCGAGGGAGGACATGCTCTCGCGGCACGGGCCTCTCCTGCCCTGGTGGGATCAGCGGACGCAGTAGAGATACCAGATGGTCAGGCGGTCGCTACGCTTGCCGCGCAGGCCAACGCGGCTGTCGTCACCGTCACCAACCTGCAAGAGATCGCGTCCCCATTCAGCGGTTCCAATGAGCCACAGCCGGTCGGGGGTTGGCTCGGGATTCATCCTCGACACCGAGGGTCACGTCGTGACCAACAACCACGTTGTCGCGGGAGCGGATGCGTTGTCAGTGCAGTTCTTGGACGGCACGGAAGTCGACGCAACACTCGTGGGCCGTGATCAGTTCCAGGACGTGGCGGTGCTGCAGCTGGACCTGAGCAGCACCACCGTGGTGCCCGGCGTCGTCACCCTTGGCATGTCCGACGAGATCGAGTTCGGCGACACCGTTGTCGCGATTGGCACCGCACTTGGGGCGTACCCCAACACCGTGACCACCGGTATCGTTGAGGCTGTCGACCGGGAGCTTGACACGGGCTACGGCTACGAGCTTGCGCACCTCATCCAGCACGACGCGGAGCTTTGGCCGGGCAACTCAGGTGGCCCCCTGCTCAACCTGGACGGCGAAGTAATCGGGATGAACATGGCCGGGAGCACCACCTCCGGTCAGGGAGCCGTTGGCGAACAGATCGGCTTTGCCATCGATATCGATGCCGTCATGGAGATCGCGACGGAGCTCATCGAGGACGGTGAGGTAGCACGACCGTTCCTTGGCATCGAGAGCGCCCCTGCTAGGTCAGGCCACCGCGTGGCCGACCTCGTCGCCGGAGGACCGGCGGAGGAAGCGGGCATCGAGGTCGCCGACGTGATCACGGCGGTTGAGGGCCATGAGGTCGATCGCAATCACCCCCTCCTCAACCTCCTGTTCGAGCACGATCCTGGGGACACGATCACACTGACAGTCGAGCGCGACGGTGAGCAGCAGCAAGTGGACGTCATCCTCGACGAGCGGCCAGCGGAGACGCCGTAGTCTCGCCGTCACGTTGATCACGATCGATGCCGCTGCTCCTCCGCTCGGGAGAGCATCCCTAACCAGGAGGCGAAGGCTGAGCCCGCACAAGGCGGGCCCGACCCGGTGTGGCCTGACACCCCTCTTGGTCGCCGCTGCATCTGCACGAGATGGTCGCCGGAACGGCGGTGCGATGCGCTGACGCACCGGCGGCCCGATGGTGGGCTGGGCGAAGAGAACGCAGCCAACCACCCCGTCAATGACTGAGAACCTGTTATTGACTTGGGGCCACCACGGTGAGGAGGCGATGGAGCATGAAGCAGGCGAACGCGACGTAATGCAGACCTACGAGGTTTCGGACAGCCGTTCGTCGTCGCGGGCGGGGCGACGAAGGCGCACGGCCCAGGCGAAGGAGCGCTCGATGATCCACCGACGTGGCAACAGGACGAAGCCGCGTTTGGCCCCGTCCAGATTCACCACCCGGGTAGGGCTTGCGCCCATGCCCCACGCCTACCGAGTCCAGCACAGGCTCCAGTGGTCTGTCTTGCCTCCATCGCCACAACCCGTGCGTGGCAGGGGCGAGGCATGCCTCGCCCGCGTGGCCGGCAACCAGGCGACGCGGGCGTCGCCCCTACCCAGCGGAACACCGTTGACACACCACTAGGCGCCCCCGGTCGCCCTCAAACGTGTCCCCTCCCCTGACCGCTCACGGGTCGTAGCGGACGACCGTCCTCCCCTGGGTCGCTGCCCCGCCGGCATCCAGCGACTCCATCAGCCACGACGGGTCCGCCGGCACCACCACGGTGCGCGGATTCCCGTCGCTGGTGTAGAGGATCACCTCGCCGTCCTCGAACTGCGGACGCCAGTGCTCCATGATCGCGTCGAACACCTGCACACGTGGGATGAAGAGGGGGTCCCAGGCCACATCAGCCGGCGCGAGGGCCGGCTCCGCCCCGACCTTGAGCGCCCCCGTCAGCTTGATTCGGCGCCCCTCGTACACGAAGCCGTCCCGCATCCACGTGACTTGGCGGGCGTGAAGGTCGGGGTCTGGATAGTTGCCGTAGGGCATGGCCATCAGGTCGCCGTCGTGGCCGGGCGCGTGCTCGTCCAGCCAGAGCACCGCTTCCCCGATCTCCGCCTGGAAGGTGGCGTCGTCCACGTCCAGCAGGTCGGCGTGGCCGAAGGTGTGGTTGCCAACCTCATACCCGTGGTCGAGTAGCCACCGGAGCTTGGCGTCGCAGAAGGGCTCCTGCTCCGGCTCGTCGGGCACCGCGAAGCAGTTGAAGGGCAGGAACGCGAAGAAGCCGCCGCGCCCGAAATCGGGGTGCTTTGTGTACATCTCCTCCATCACCCCTACCGCCGAGTTCGGATCGACGGTCAGCGAGCCGTCGGCCCCCTCGAGGAAGCGGAACTGGCCGGCGGTGGCGTCGTCGAAGGTCAGCACCACCGGGTGCTTGCCAGGCGGCGCCGCGATCCGGTTAGTCACCAGATCCCGCAGCGAGACCACGTAGAAGTCGTGCGCGTACAGCCACTCCAGGTCGGCCCGGAAGTCGTCGATCGTGCGCGTGTACTCGTCCTCCGCCTCCGGGTCGGTGGTGAAGACGTGCCACTCCAGCAC
>JALYMD010000577.1 GCA_030773875.1 Chloroflexota bacterium
CCGCCGCGTAGGTGGACGGGAATGAGGGAGCCGGCAGGTTGTTGGCCGCCACCACCAGCGGGATGTGGCGGAAATACGCCAAGTCGGCCAGCTCGAGCAGGATCCCGAAGAAGTCCTGCTTCGTCGAGCCGAGGCTCAAGTTGCAGACATCCATCCCTGCCTCGATCGCCCAGCGCAGCCCGGCCGCGAAGTGGATGCCCTTGCCCGTCAACCCGGCCCCCAGCACCTTCACGCTATAGAGTGCACACTCAGGCGCCAGGCTCCGGATGATCCCCGCGCAGGCGTTCCCGTGGCCGTAGGCATCTCCGTGCGAAGACTCATCGTAGGTCAGCGCCTCCGGCGTCCCCCCGACCTGGACGTATCCCTGCACCCCCCCGACCGCCGGATGGTCGGCGTCAATGCCGCTGTCGATCACCGCTACCTTGACCCCAGCGCCAGTGCTGCCGCCCCAGGCCCACTCCGGCGTCAGGTCGTCCAGGGTCGGAATCGGTTGCAGCGTTTGGAGCGCGTCGGTCGCGAAGGCGGCCGACCAGGCGGGCCGAAGCTGGCTCATCGAGCCTCCCCCAACCCTACCCCCCAGCCGGTCGCGCTCGGACGGGCCCGCAGGTAGCCGGCGAACCCCTCCAGCAGAGCCCGGCAGGCCGTCCGCTCCCGCTCCCCCTGCGACACGATCTCCTGCACCAGACCCGCCAGGGACAGCGCCTCCTCATAAGCCGGGTCCGCCTCGACCCCGTCCGCAAACGCGCCCGCCCGGTCGTTAAGATCGGAGCGGCTTGCCATCGGAGCGCCGAGACCGCCCAGCACCCCGCCCAGCAGCCCGGTCAGGCGCCGCCGCGTCCCGGACTGCTCGACCGCCACGCCCGCCTGCTGCGCGAACAACCCCAGCGTCGCGATGTCGTCCGGCGAGAAGGAGGCCGCTCCCTCCTTGTCCAGCAGCTCCAGCACCCCGATCACCCGCTCTTCCGCCACCAGGGGAACGGCCAGGCTGCTGCCCGGCGCGTACCCCACATCACGGGCGATGTCGGCCGCCTGGCGTGGGTCGTTCGAGGCGTCGGAAACCGCCATTGGCTGACCACTGACCGCGACTAGCCCAGCGATCCCGTGGCCGAGCGGGACTCGGAACTTCTTGACCTCGGCCGCCTTGGGGCCGATCGCCACCTCGAAGGTCAACTCCTGGGCCGCCTCGTCGATGAGAAACAGCGCCCCCGCCCGGGCGCCGATCACCGCCGCCGCCGTCTCCATGATCAACTCCAGCAGGCGCGCATGGGAGACCGGCGCCGCGATCGCCCCGGCTGTCCCGGCCAGGGCGAGTGCGTCCCGCAGTTCCTCGGCCAGCCGTTCCTCTCCCAGCCGCCGCCGCAGCCGCTCAAGTTCCTCCGCCTGTCGCGCGATCGTCGCCTGTGCCTCCGCCAGTGCCCCGTCCTCCGCTCCCACGCTCACCCAGTTCCCCCTCCCCTGTCTGTCCGTCCATCTGCCGGCGACCCAACTGTGACCAGCGCCTCCGTGACAGCCGCCTCCCAGGTCAGCGCCCGCCCCGCCTCCCAGGCTGCGGCAAACCGCTCCTCTCCCAGCGCCGTCCGCGCCGCAACCGTGTCGGCGTCTGCCAGCTCCCGCTCCGAGTGCTCCAGGGCCGCGCCGATCGTTTCCAGCAGCGCCTCCACCGCCCCAAGCAGCCGCGCCGCCCGCTGGAAGTCACCTGCCTCGCCTGACATCCCCGCCAGACCGGCCAGAGCGTAGGCAACGGTCTCTCGGTCCTCCAACGCTTGCGCCTCGGCCAGCGCGTCACGATAGTGACGCACCGCCCGAGCTCTGTTCGCGCGTTGCCGTCCCACCAGGCCGAGATTCAGGAGGTTGTTCGCAGCCAGCTGTCTCCACCCCACGCGGCGGTGGATTTGCAAGGCCTGCTCGTAGCCAGCCTCCGCTGCCTCCAAATCTCCCCGCCAGCGGGCGACCTCCCCGAGATTGCCAAGGGCGCGCGCTGCACCCTTCTCATCACCGAGTCGCCGGGACAGCTTCAGCGCCTCGGTAAGAATCTGCTCGGCCCGATCGACCTCGCGCATGTGCATCGCCCCAATCGCCGCCGCGTTCAGGGTGTCGGCCAGAAGCCGCCTGTCGCCCGCCTCGCGTGCCAAGTCCAGCGCGACAGCGCCCAGGTCCCGTGCGTCCTCGTATGCTCCCTGGGAGAAGGCAAACCGGGAGGCTCCACGCAGAGCATGTGAGCGAAGGGCTGGCGAGGCAGCGGGGGCGGCAGCCAATGCTTGCTCAAGCCAGGCCCGACCTTCGCTCAAGTGGCCGCGGACGAACCAGAACTCGGCAAGGGCAGCGGCTAACCGGAGTGCCGTCTCCGGTTCCCGCCCTATCGCCCACTCTAGCGCCGCCCGCAGGTCATCGTGGTCGGCGTCCAACCGCTCCAGGCAGCGCGGCTGCTCGGGTCCGTGCAGCGCCGGCGCCGCCTCCTCAGCCAGGGCGAGGAAGAAGGCCGCGTGCCGCTGCCGCGCCTCGTCGGCCTCGCCACTCGCCGCCAGCTGCTCCAACCCGTACTCCCGGATCGTCGCCAGCATCCCGAAGCCCGGCTCCCCGCCGGCCCCCTCCTCCTGCCGCAGCAGGCTGTGATCCACCAGCCGGCCGAGCCCGTCCAGAACATCAAGCTCCAACTCCCCGCTCCCGGGGCTACCGGCGATCGCCTCAGCCGCGTCGATCCCGAATGTCCCGACGCAGACTGCCAGGCGCCGGAAGAGAGCCCGCTCATCGGGTGTCAGGAGGTCGTAGCTCCAGGCGATCGCGCCCCGCAGCGTCTGCTGCCGCTCTGGCAGGTCACGCGCCCCGCCCGTCAGCAACCCGAGTCGCCGCTCCAGCCGTGCCAGCATCGCCTGGGGCGGGAGCAACTTGGAGCGCGCCGCCGCCAGCTCGATCGCGAGCGGCAGCCCGTCCAACCGGTGGCAGATCTCCGCCACCGCCGGGGCGTTCTCGTTGGTGACGGCGAAGTCCTCCCGCACCGCCTGGGCGCGGGCGATGAAGAGCCGGACCGCCTCGTACTGGTTGAGCTGATCCGGCGCCGTCACCGATCCCCGCACCGGCAGTCCCAGCGGCGGCACCCGCTGCTCGTGCTCGGCCCGCAAGCGCAGGGGTACCCGGCTCGTCACCAGCAGCTTCAGGCGCGGTGCGGCCGCCAGCCAGGTCGTCACCACCGCCGCTGCCGTAGCGAGTTGCTCGAAGTTGTCCAGCAGCAGCAGAACGTGCTTGGGAGCTAGTTCGTCGATGAGGCGCTCCCGCACCGCCCGGGTGCCCTCCTCCCGCACCCCCAGCACCTCCGCCACCGCCGCCGGCACCAAGCTCGGGTCGGTCACGTTGGCGAGGGCGACAAAGAAGACCCCGTCAGCAAAATCCTCGCTCAGGTCCGCCGCCGCCTGCAGCGCCAGCCGCGTCTTGCCCATTCCCCCCGGGCCGGTCAGCGTCAGCAGCCGCACTTCCGGCCGCCGCAGCGCCGTGACGGTCGCCGCCACCTCCCGCTCCCGCCCGACCAGCGGCGTCGGCTGCAGCGGCAGGTTGTTGGGTCGGGCGTCCAGGGTCCGCAGGGACGGAAAGTCGCTCTCCAGCTCCGGCACGATCAACTGGTAGACGCGCTCCGGCTCCAGCAGGTCGCGCAAGCGGTGCTCGCCCAGATCCCATGGAAAGACGCCCTTCGGCAGCGCCCCCCGCACCAACCCGTGCGCCGTCTGGGAGAGCAGGATCTGCCCTCCGTGCCCGGCCGCAAGCAGCCGGGCGATCCGGTTCAGCGGCGGGCCAAAGTAGTCCCCGCCCCGGATCTCGGCTTCGCCGCTGTGGAGCGCCATCCGGACCCGCAGCGGTCCCGTCTCGCCCCACACCTCGGCAGCCAGCGCCCGCTGCGTCGCCACCGCCGCACTCGCCGCTCCTCCCGCCGAGGCAAACACGGCGCAGATGGCATCGCCCAGGGCCTTGAAGACGTACCCGCCGTGAGCGCCAACTGCCATCTGGAGCAGGGCATCGTGGCGGGCAATCGCCGCGCCCATCGCCCGTGGATGCTCCTGCCAGAGCCGGGTGCTCCCCTCAATGTCCGTGAACAGGAACGTGACGGTGCCGCTTGGTCGCTCGGCCATCGGCCCTGGTCGCCCCCTGGGTGCATGCGCAAGACAAGACTTCGGCAGCTGAGCGCTTGCCCGCCAGTTCGTCACCGGGGACGGCGCGCCGCCTCACGGCCCAACCGACGGGACCCTGCTCTCGGCTTCAGAGTTCGCGGCGAATCGTTGGTAGATTATCGCATCGGCGGGGAATTGCCCGGCGCCGAACAGCGCCCGGGACGACGGACTGGCGAGAAGATCGACGAAAGCACCGGGCGCTCCGGCTGGGACGAGCGCGTCCAGCCCCACGCGCGGTGTGGATCGACAGGCAGGGAAAGAAGATCATGCCGGCGGTAGCGGATCCAAGGGTCCTAGGCGGTCTCCCACTCTTCCGCGGGCTGTCGAACCCCGACCTCCACCGGGTCAATGACCTGCTCCGTTCCTCTCGCTTTCCGACGGGCGCGCCTGTGCTCACCGCGACCCAGACCGGCGAGGCCGCGTACATCGTCCGGTCGGGCACACTCAAGGTCCACATCATCCGGGAGGACGGACACGAGGTCACCCTCGCCTTGCTCGGTCCGGGCGAACTCGTGGGCGAGATGGCCCTTCTCGACCTCGGTGGTCGCTCCGCCAATGTCGTTGCGCTGGAGAGTGCCGAGCTTCTCTGGCTCGACCGCGCCGCCTTCCACCAGCTCCGCCGCGATATCCCCCTCATTACGGACAACCTGCTGGCGATCCTGGCCCGCCGTCTCCGTCTCGCCAACGCCCACTTCGAAGCATTAGCGACGCTCGATGTCTTTGGCCGTGTCGCGCGCCAACTACTAGGCTTAGCCGAAGCCTACGGTGAGCCACAGCCTGGCGGAGGGCTCCGCCTCCCCTTCCGCCTCACCCAGGGCGAACTCGCCAACCTGATCGGTGCCACCCGCGTCCGCGTCAACCAGGTCCTGGTCGACTTCAAGCGCCGCGGCTACCTGACCGAGGACGCCGGCCACCGCATCACCCTCCTGGACAAGACCGCCCTGGAAGACTATTGCCGCTGAGCGCGATGTGGCGACGGGTGTTCCGCGGTTAACAGCCGACCGGCCAAACGCACGTCAGCGAAACTGCCGTCGAAGCGATAAGATGCGAGTCAAGCCCCAACAGGAACCCCAGGACGGGGCGGATGGCGCCACCGGGCGCCGTCCTGATTGAGCGCATCGGAGGAAAGGTCAGGATGTCGGACAAAGAGAACGCGTTCTTCTCGACCGAGAACCCAGACGAGGGCGCATCTGCGACTGACCAGGCCGAGGTCGAGGGGCACCGTTACTTTTACGCCAACGAGAACCCGGACGAGCGGGCCTTCGCCACCGACCAGCCCGAGGTCGAGGGACACCGCTTCATGGCCACCGAGGACCGGGACGAGCGCGTCTTCGCTACCGAGGAGCCCGAGGTCGAGGGGCACCGCTTGCACGCTACCGAGGACGGGTCGGACGACGAGCGAGCCTTCTCGCGCTCTCACTAACGCGCTTCCTGCTCTGC
>JALYMD010000578.1 GCA_030773875.1 Chloroflexota bacterium
GATGTGGTGGTGCCGCTGGCTCAGGGAGCGGGCGAGGTAGCAGATCGGGCCAAGCAGGCAGGATCCCAGGGTCTCGATCAGGTCGTGAGCATCACCACTAAGGTCGGTGAGCGCGTCCGACCAACAGGCGGCGAACCCGGCACGACACACCCGCCGGCGGCGAACACGCGAAAAATCCGGCGGACTGCTGTCCCGGTGGCGCTGTCGTCCCTGATGGAAGGGCTCGGTCAGGCCTACAACCGGCAGCCGATCAAGGCGAGCGGGTTCCTCGTCGCTGGTCTCAGCCTGAGCACGCTGAGCGGGCTCAACACCTGGCTCGCCCAGCGGGTGTTCCGCGCCAAGGGCACACGCCTCGGGCCGGAGCGGATTCGCCCCCTGCTCCTCGGGCTGTGGATAGTGACGTTTGTCATCAACCTTTGGGACGCTTGGAAGACGGCCCGCTCCCGGCAATCTGTCACCGAGCCGGCCCAGACCTCCCGCTCGGAAGGGGCCGCAACCCTGTCGCCGCAGACCTGGGATGACGTGACCCTCAATGGCCCCACCACGAGCGCCGCAGCCACGCAGGCGACAGATGAGTTACCGACGCTCAGCCCGACCGCGCCAGCAGAAGGCTGATCCCCCGGGATCGACTGCAACTGGCCGACCTCCGAATCGGGCCTGGATAGAGCGTCCCGCTCAGACGTCGGCGGGCACCTCGCCATAGGGAGATTGGTGGCCCCGGATGGCCTGGAGGGCAGGCTCGTCAGGTTTTGCGATCTCGTAGGCCGCCCAGAAGACCCCCTCGGACAAAGTTGGGTAGGCGTGCATCGTGTCGGCAATCGTGGCGGCCGGCAACCGCGCCCTCATCGCCAGCGCGACCTCGGCCAACATCTCCCCAGCGTGAGCGGCCAGGATGTGCCCGCCGAGGATCTCCCCGGTGCGCCGGTCCGCGATCAACTTGACCATACCATCCGTTTCGCCGCTGGTCACCGCCCGAGCTAGGTCCTTGATTGGGACCACGGCGACCTTCACGTCATGGCCCGCGTCCTGGGCCTCCTGCTCGGTCAGCCCGACACGGGCCAACTCCGGATCGGTGAAGGTGGCCCAAGGGACCACGCGGTAGTCGACGCGGCGAGGCGGCTGCCCGCTCATCGCGTTGTGCTCGGCAATGCGGGCCTGGTAATCGGCAACGTGGGTGAACGCATACCGGCTGACCACGTCGCCGATTGCCCAGATATGGGGAGCCGTGGTCCGCAACTCGTCGTCGACGGTGATGCCCGTCTTGGCGTCGTAGGCCACGCCCGCCGTCTCCAGATTCAGCCCTTCGACGGCTGGTGCTCGTCCAGCCGCGACCAGGATCTCTTCGACCTGGCAGAACTCGACCAAGTCACCACCGCGGACCCCGGCCAGGCACTTGAGACCGTCCCTCAACTCGGCGGCTTTGACCCGAGCGCCTGTCTCGACCCGCACTCCCTCGCGCTCCAGAATCACCCGGAGGGCATGGCTGAGATCCGCATCTTCTTTCGGAAGCAGCCGGTCGGCGGAGCCAAGAATCGTCACCTCCACCCCGAACCGCGCGAAGATTTGCGCGAACTCGACCGCAACGACACCACCGCCGATGATGGCCAATGAGCGTGGTAGGGTGGGCAGAGCCACCGCCTCGACGTTCGTGATGTAGCCGACTTCCTGCAGACCCGTGATGGGGGGGCACGTCCACGCCGCTCCAGTGGCAACGATGATCCTGTCGCCCCAAATGGTCTCGCCGTCCACGTCGATCTCATGAGACGAGCGGAAGGTCGCGCTGGCTTTGTAGAGGGCAACGCCGGAACTTCGGACGTTCTGGTCGCCATCCCCGCCGCGGATGGTGTCAATCACGCGCTCTACCCGCTGCATCACGACCGGCCAGTTGGCACCCACATCTTCGGCGTAGATGCCGAAGCGGCCGGCTTTCCGTGCCAGGTGGAGGATTTGGGCGCTGCGGACCATCGTCTTCGTGGGGTCGCAGCCGACATTGAGGCAGGTTCCTCCCACCTTCCACCGCTCGACCATGGCGACCTTCGCCCCACGCCCGATGGCCTCCCCCGCGGCGGTGCTCCCCGCCCCACCCGCGCCAATCACGACGAGGTCGTAGCTCGCCACCGCCCTGCCGTTCTGCACCTCGTAGCCTTTCCTCAAGTCCGAAAGGGCGTTCTCACCACCCGCCGGGGCACTCATCTTCCAACTCGCAATGCGCTCACCGGTCATGGTATTCGCGCCAGGCACAGGGACACGACCGTGGATTGGAGTGATTCGCGACCCCTTGCGGACGCGTTCCGGGACGATCGGCCTGCTCCAACGGTAACGATCCCATGCCGAGCACCATTCGGTCTGGTCGTCCCTCGCGCCGCTGTACTGTCCGGGCTCCCATTGACCGGTTATCGAAGTCTCGCCCTGGTATACGAATTGCACCGCAAGAACCACGGCTTTTCAGAAGGCGGCCATGACGTGCGAGGCCGCCCGGCTATCGAGGAGGATAGTGGATGCGATCGCTCCGACTGCTTAGCGTGTTGATCGCGATGGCTCTGCTCGCGGTTCCCGTCTTCGCGCGTACTGCATCCCCGGTCATGGCCGCAGCCCCTCTGGGACAAGCGGGAGAATGCCCCACCGACTACCCAACCGAGACCCTGGAAATCATGGCGCCGGCCGCCCCTGGCGGCGGCTGGGACACCACCGCCCGTGAGATCCAACAGGTGCTTCAGAACGAGGTGATCGACCAGACCGTCGAGGTCTTCAACGTTGCCGGCGCGGGCGGAACCGTTGGCCTTGCCCAACTCGTCAGTGACAACGCGGGCGACGAGCAGACGATGATGATGATGGGCTTGGTGATGGTCGGCGCCATCGCCACC
>JALYMD010000579.1 GCA_030773875.1 Chloroflexota bacterium
ATCACTTCCGCTGGTGGGATAAAGGGTCTGTCCAACGCGCCATGCGCGGGGATGAAACGGGGTAACACCCGCCTGTTCCGATCTTGACCCGACGATGGAAGCGGACCTCTCGTCCTTCCTAGCTCGTGACGCGGCGGTTGTCACTGAATCCGTCGCCTGGGGCAACCCGTTCCGGTTCCATGTTGCCAGTTACCTTTGCGACGAGGTCCCGCCGCTGGGGTTCATCACCTCGGAGCGCGGGATCGTCCTCGTCAACGGCTTGGTCCTGGTCCAGCGCGATCAGGACTCGCTGCACATCCTTTCCGGTGGGAGGCGAGAGGCGGGGGAGCCGCCGGAAGCGACGCTCCATCGTGAGGTGCAGGAGGAGACGGGCTGGACGCTGGACTCGGTGTCCGTGCTCGGCTTCATGCACTACCACCACCTCGACCCCAAGCCGCCGGATCATCCTTATCCGCATCCAGACTTCCTCCAAATCGTCTACGCGGCGCGGGGAATGACATGCTGTCCCGAGGCCAAGCTAGACGACGGCTACGAGATTGAGACGCGCCTCCTCGCCGCGCCGAACCTCCAGGGGTTCGGGCTCTCCCAACGCGAGTTGGTCTACCTGGACGCGGCGCTGAAGGCCAATCAGCAGTTCTCCGACACGCCTTAGAAGATGAGGATGGCCAGGACGAACTCTTGGAGTGAGTCAACGGCGGGCCAGCCGATGAGGTGCCGCGCCCAGGTGCCTCGCGTTTGCCTCCACCTCTTCGTCGTGGTCGAACGCAGGGGCGGTGCCGACCAAGATCACGTGGCTCAGCCGGTCGGGGTAGCGGAGCGCGGACTCAAGCGCGATGACCTCGCCGAACGAAAGCCCCAGCAACGCGATGCGCTCGAAGCCCAGGAGCGCCCGCAGCGCATCGGCGTCGGCGCAGAGGCGGTCGAGTGTGATGGCGTCCGTGGGCGGTCGGCCGGAGCAGCCGTTGCCCCGATGATCGTAGTAGACCAGCCGGAGCAGGTCGCCCAAGGGATCGAGCTTAGTGCGATGGCGTGCGGGATGAGGGCAGACAGACGATGGAAGATGTCCTGGGCGGGAGGACGGACCGGGCGCGGTTTGACGACTTCCTGACTCATTGGGAGTCCATCCTCGCCCGCCGCGTTACCGAAGCGGTCGAGGCCTGCGCCCAGGTTCCTGGCGTCTACGGCCTCCTCTTGGCTGGGAGTGTCGGACGAGGTGAGCCCTGGCCGCTCTCGGACATCGACCTCCTGCCGATTTACGACGATGGTCAGGTCGAGGAGGCCCAAGCCGAGATTGAGCGGCGGCGCGTCGAGCTCCTTGGGCGCTGGGTCACCGAGGGCTGGTGGACGGGGCTGGACATCGGAAGGCTCATGTTCAGCCGTGATGAGCTGATGCGCGTGCTCGGGGCGAGTGGCCCGGATATCACGACGGTGCTCCAGGATGACCGGTGGTATTACAGCTTGGATAAGGGGTATCGCGGGCGAGCCGTGTACGACCCGACGGGCCTGGCCGATGCGCTCGCTCACTGGCTCACTGAGCGTCGGTTCAGCCGAGCAGCGGTGCGGTTTCGGTTGGCGCGAGCACGCCAGGAGGTCGAAGCGTCGTCCCGACGACTCCACGCCTCCATTGAGCGCCAAGATTCGCAGGAGGCCACGAAGGACCTGCGTTCGGCCGTGAAATGGCTGCAAACCTGGCAGCTGGAGCGTTGGGGTGAGCGAGACACATCCCTAGGGCGCGTCGGTACGCGATTCGAGGTGCTGGCTCTTGATCGCGATCAACCCGAACTGGTAAAGGCGTTGCGCGTCCTCAGCGACCTGGAGGACCTGGCAGTCCAGCACCGGATGGCCGCGGCCCCCGACTGGGTGTGGGATCGGCATGATCGCTCCTGGCGCGCCCGGCGATCCGTCGGGGAGCCCGTGACGCATCTCCAGGACGCTCGCGATACCCTGCGGGTGTGCTCGCTCTACGAGATGCGTCGCGTCCTCGCGCGTCCCTTCCCGAGCTGGCTGGCCATCCGACCTAAGACCGAAGCTCTCACAGAACAAGCGACCCAGCTGGCGGCCCTCATGGCGCAGTGCTTGGCAGGCTCGCCCTAGTCGGCCGCCGATCGGCCGCACCGCGGCGTGTTCAAGCGCCCGTTTCCGCGGCTCGCTCGCGGCCGGGATATCCAACGTCCTCGCGCGATTGGTCCAGGCGAAGGGTCATCAGCGCTTCGTCCACGTAGCGATCCCCTACCTTCAGTGCCCACCTTTCCACGCCGTACTCCTGGAAGCCGAAGGCCGCGTACAGGCGCCGCGCCCGGTCGTTGGTGACGCCCACGCTCAACTCAAGCACTTCGAGGTCTGGCAGCTCCCTGGCGCGACGGATCGCCTCGGCGAGAAGCGAGGCGGCAACCCCCCGTCCACGGACCTCAGGGGCGACGTAGACGGCCCGGATCGTCCCTTTGTGCCGCTGCTTCTCCGGCTGTGATCGTCGCAGCCCGAGCGTGCCGACGAGCCGCCTGCCCTCGAACGCGCCCAGCATGAACCCACCGACGACCCATTCACGGTGGAAGTTGCTGGTCACCGTCTCCGGCGGGGTGTCACGCAGCTCGTCGAACGACCAACCGAAGGCCTCCGGGTGCTCACGCACGGCGCGCAGCCGCACCGCCCAGAACGCTGCGGCGTCGGCCTCGGTCAGCGGCCGGATCTCCATGTTGTCCCCGATCGTGACATGACGACGGGTCTCGCACGAGCCACCTGTATCAAGGGGCGGCAACTACAAGCCGATGCGCGCTGCTGGCCCCGAACTCCCGCTCACCAAGCCGCTACGCCCGATCAGCTCCTGCTCTGGGTAGAAGATGTAGGAGCTGCGGTGCAATGGATAAACGGTCGACCTACCACCCGTAGTGCTGCTCGACGCTGAGGAACATGTCGTCAAGCGAGCGGATGCCGCCCTGATACAATCAAAAGAGACGCTTTCCCTCTTTTATGGCCAACCCCCTCAGTACGTATCTCCAAAACACGTTCATCAAGCCCCAGGTCGAAGCCCAGGTTGCCGCCGTCCTCAAGGACGCTCGGCCCTACGCCGTGGGCGCGGGCTCGATCCCCGAGACGAGCTTGACCCAGGCCATCGGCCAGCCCCACGACGCCGACTACGCCCTCTTGTATTCCTTGTACAAGCTCAACGCCGATGTCTCCGGTTCGGTCCACAAGTGGGCGGGGGGCATCACCGGCCCCGGCTGGCGGATCACCACGATGGACCCGCAGCTGCAACCGGACCAGGCGCTGCGAGACCAGATGCAGGAGTTGAGCCGGTGGCTGGCCAATCCCAACCCCTACAAACAGATGCAGCTCTTGCTCTACGAAGTGGTCGAGCACTTAGCCATCGTCGGGGACGCCTTCTGGTACGTCTCCCGCGACAGCCAAGGTCGGCCGCTGGAAATCTGGGGCATGCATCCGGCCCTGACCCGCATCGTCAGTAACCACCAGGGCGAGGTCTTAGGCTACGTCATGCGGGTGCCAGGGGCCGACGCCCTCGCTTTCCCCCCGGAGGAAGTCCTCCACTTTCGGCTGCCCAACCCCACCAACGACCTGCACGGCGAGAGTCCGCTGGAACTCGTGGTGGAGGAGGCGGGGATCGACTTGCAGGCGCTGCGCTCCAACAAGGCCATCTTCACCAACGGCCTCTCGCCTTCGGCCCTCCTCCTGCTGGATGAGCAAGCGACCCCCGAGCAGGCTAAGCAACTGACCGACCAGATCACCCAGCGGCACCAGGGCGCCAGCAACCGCCACAAGCTAATTGCGCTGGCCCGAGTCAAAGACTTCAAACCATATACCTTGACCCCCAAGGACATGGAGTCGCTGGGCTTGCGGGATCTGGCCACCAGCAAGGTCACGACGGCCTTCCGGCTGCCCAAAGTGCTCCTGGGTCACCACAACGCCGGCGACTACGCCACCACCAAGTTCTTGATCCGGGAGACGCACCAGAACACCTACCGCCCCGTCCAGCAGTTGATCGCCGAGGTCATCACCGAGGGGCCGATTCACGCCATCAACCCGGAGTTGCGGTGGGAGTTCCATCAGCCTGACTCGTCGGACCCGGATGATCTACGCAAGGACCAGATGCGAGCGGTCGAGCTGGGCATCCTGGACGCGGATGAGGTGCGGCCCGCCTTTGGCAAAGAGCCGCGCCCGCAAGGCAAGACCAGCGAGCAACCGACCAAGGAGGAGCAACAACCCGACGCGACGGCCGGAAGCGCGGCGGAGGAGGCGCCAGAGGCCAGCCGGAAGACGCAGAAGTCCGTCAGCGCGGATGAGATTGAGGCGCTCAAGCTGCGGCGGGAAACGGCCATGGCGGAGCTGGCCGACGCGCTCCAGCCTAAGATCGTCACCTACTTTGAAAATCAAGAGGAGCGGTACCTGGAGCGCCTGACCGAAGCCTTTGGAGCCAGCGTGAGTAAGCACGTCACCAAGGGCGTGGTGGATGACCTGGTGGAGGACTACCTCGCCGATCCCCTGCCGGATGACGCCGAACTCTCCACCCTGTTCTTCGTCAACCTCCCCGACGCTATCTCCCGCGGGGCAGAGGAGGCCCAGCTGCAAATCTCGATCACCCTGGACATCGGGGTGACCCAGCGAATTGTCGATGATTACATGGCTACCCGCGCCCTGGTGCATGCCAGAGGCATCAACGAGACCACGCGCGAAGCCCTACGGCAGGCATTAGC
>JALYMD010000580.1 GCA_030773875.1 Chloroflexota bacterium
GAACCAGAGTGACCAGTCAACACTACCTCTGCGTTGGTCTCGTTCCACGCTGTCCATTGCCACGATTCGCTCCATAGGCTGATTCGTTGACTCGCTGCCTAAAGGAAGTTCGGAAAGAGGTAAAGCGTCGTGAAGAGTGGGACCCATGCGCCGGCGACGAAGAACCAGTACAGGGTCGTGCCCTGGACCGCTGAGCGCCTCCGCTCATTCCAGAACCCCTTCCAGGCCAGCACCTGGGTCGCGACGGTCTTAAGCAGCACGACGAGGACGTGGGCCGTGTGGAAGCCGGTGATGGTCCAGACGATTGAGCCATAGGCGTTCGTGTCCCAGCGGTAGTCGAGCCCGCTGTATTCGACGTACTTCAGCACAAGGAAAACGACGAGCATGATGCTGCCCGCCAGCCGCCACCAACGCAGTCCCCGGTTGTCTCCCCGCGCAATCGCTCGATCGCCAAGATACGCCGGGATGACGCTGGTCCACAGGATCACGGCGTTGATGCTCGGCAGGAGCAGCTTCGGCGCGTCAGTGCCGTCCGGCGGCCAAACGGTTGATCCCGAGAAGAGGTAGAAGTAGCTGGCGATCAGCGAGGCGAAGACGGTCGACTCGATCATGATCAAGATGACAATCGCCCACCAGCCGGTCGATCGACTCCCTGTTACATGTGCCGGCAGGCCCGCGGGTGCGACGTTCGCGACCATGGCTACCACTCATCCTTTCGTGGCCAGAGCCATCCGAGGGCCGCGGCATACGCGAGCACTGCACCGATCGGCACGAACCAGAGCGAGATCAGCACCCCCAGGAAGATGACGCCAACCGCCACGGCGAGGAGCAATGGCCAAATCGACGGGCCAGCCAGGATGATCCAGCTGTCGAGTCCTGCATCAAGCACGTCAGTTCCGCTCGTCGCTCGCATTCGCTGCTCCCCCTCGAGGTGGACCCAGTCCGATCGGATTGCCGGGTCCGGCTCCGCCGGCCCTCGCTGATCCTCCCCCTAGAGCGGGTACCGATGGCGCACGACCGGAAGCGCAGCGAAGTTGTACGGGGGTGGCGGCGAAGGAACTGCCCACTCCAGCGTGCCGGCGCCCCAGGGGTTGGCACCTGCCTCCGCGCCGTTTCTCCAACTCCAAAACATGTTGACGAAGGTCAATCCGAAACCGGCCGCGAGGACGAAGGCGCTCACGGAGGAGAGGAGGTTCAGGTCACCTACGCCGAGCGCCTCCGGGTAGGTGTAGTAACGGCGGGGCATGCCGCGGAATCCGACGAGGTGCAGCGGGAAAAATGTGAGGTTGAACCCCACGAACGCCAACCAGAAGCTCGACTTCCCCATGGTCTCGCTCAAGAGCCGCCCCGTCACCTTCGGGAACCAGTAGTAGACGGCACCGAAGAGCGGGAAGACGGCCCCGCCGATCAGGACGTAGTGGAAGTGGGCGACGACAAAGTGGGTGTCATGGACTTGCTCGTCGAAGGGAATTGAGCCGACCATCACGCCGGTGATGCCGCCGAGGACGAAGATGAACAGGAATCCGAGCACCCACAGGAAGGGCGTCTGCAGGCGAGGCCGGGTGCGCCACAACGTCGCGATCCAGCTGAAAACCTGGATCCCACTCGGAATCGTGACGAGCATGCTGCCGGCGGCAAAGAAGCTCATCCCGAGCCACGGCAGGCCCGTGGTGAACATGTGGTGGACCCAGAGGCCAAAGCTGATAAATCCGGTCGCGACCAGGGAGAGGACGACCAGAACGTAGGCGGCGTTTGGCTGTCGCGCGAAGGTTGAGACGATCGTCGAGACGACGCCGAGAGCCGGAACGAGGATGATGTAGACCTCAGGGTGACCGAAGATCCAGAAGAGATGTTGCCAGAGCAAAGGATCACCGCCGGCTGCGACGTTGAAGAAGTGAGTTCCGATCAGGCGATCAAGCGCCAGGAAGACGCTGGCGAGCATGACCGCCGGCATGGCGACAATAATCATGAAGGAGGTAACCAGGATCGCCCAGACGAAGAGGGGCATCCGGTTGAGGGACATTCCCGGTGCCCGCGACTTGAAAATCGTGACGATTAATTCGGTTGCGGCGACGAGGGCGGCAATTTTGAGGAACGTGATCGAGGTCGTCCAAAAGTCAATGCCGAGGCCGGGTGAGAACCGGTCAGTGGTGAGCGGCACATACATAAACCAACCACCGTCGGGGGCGTTATCGATGATTGGACTCATGTACAGACTGGATCCAGCGAGGAGAAAAACCCAGTAGCCGAACGCGTTCAGCCTTGGGAACACCATGTCCCGTGCCCCGATCATCAGCGGCACGAGATACATGGCAACGCCTTCAAGCACCGGAATGGCGAAGAGGAACATCATCGTCGTGCCGTGCATGGTGAAGAGTTCGTTGTAGGCCTGGGGCGAGACGACGTCGAGGTTGGGCTGAGCCAGTTGGACGCGCATGATCAGCGCCCCAATCCCTGCCAGGACAAAAAAGACGAAGGCCGTCGTCACATAGCGCACGGCGACCGCTTTATGGTTGACCTGGCTGAGCCAGCCGATGATGCCTGCTGGCCGTTGCCAGGTTCGAGTTAGCCCTTCCGTTACCGCAACCGTCGCCACAAGCGGTCTCCCACCCTTTACCGAAGGCTCATGAGGTACGCCATGAGGGCCTGGAGTTCATCAGCGGTGAGATTGGTGGCCGGCATCTGATTGCCTGGCTTGATGGCCTGCGGGTCGACGACCCACCCGGTGAGGTTGCCGAGATTGTTCTCAATCGTTCCGGCCGCCAGCGTCTGGCGGCTGGCGAGGTGGGTGAGATCAGGGCCGAGCCGACCGCTGGCGTTGGTTCCGTTGACGGTATGGCAGTAGACGCAGGCGGAGCCAAGGAAGATTTGCTGGCCCCGTTGAACGATCGAACCGGCCGTCGGCTCGTCGGCCGGCTCCCTCTGCTCGGCGATCCAGGCGGCGAACTCGTCGGGCGGCTGCGCGATCACCAGGAAGGCCATGTTGGCGTGCTGGATGCCGCAGAACTCGGCGCATTGGCCTCGGTACTCGCCTGGCTCGTTGGCCTCCAGCCACATCGTGTTGGTCTTGCCAGGGATGAGGTCCGTCTTGCCCGAGAGTTCTGGCACCCACAGGCTGTGGATGACGTCTGGAGCAGTCAGCTTGAGCTCAACCGGTTGACCGGCTGGGATGTGAATCTCGTTGGCGGTGACGACACCTTCCTCGGGGTAGCGAACTTCCCACCACCATTGGTTGCCGAGCACCTCAATGGTCAAGCTGGTCGGCTCGTCGGGGTCGGCGAGCGCCGACAAGGTCCAGAGGGTGAAGCCGAAGACGGCTGCCAGGATGACAAGCGGGATTGCGAACCCGGCGGCCGCCACGAAGCCCGTCCCTGCGAACCATCCGTTACTCGTTGGATCGGGTCTCGGCCCTGGTCGGCCGCGGAAGATCGCGAGGAGGACCAGCGCCATCACGACCACGAAGACCCCGGTCCCGAGGGCGAACAACACCCACCAGAGGTCGGCAATTCGTGCCGCTCGTGGACCTCGTGGGTCGAGGATCGACGGTCCTTCTTGACTGCAGGCCCCGAGGAGCAGGCCGGCGGCCAGAAAGACGCCGAGGAGGAGGATGGTCCTGCCGGCCGTTCTCCTCCGAGCGCCCCCCACCGGGGTGCCCACACTCACCTTCTCGTCAGCAGACTCGATGCCGGATGGGCGCAAGACCTTCCTCCTATCGTCTTTCGCCAGGAACCCCATGTCTGGGCTTACCGAGTCCCAATCCGAGCCCGATGACCGAGGCCAACGGAGGAGGTCGAACCGCTGGCTACCGGGTAGAGCATCACTGACACGTCCTCCGACCGCCAGAAGGACGACCGATCGCTGTGCGGGTGGCGGCGTGGTTAGGATCGCTCCGGCCGCCAGCGTCAGCGAAGTCGGGCGCCGCCCCTGCCCACGCCCACCAAGCCTATGAGAAGCCTATGAAGTGCAGGTAAACGAGAAGGTGATAACCGGTGAACACCGGGTGAACAGGAGCGGATGGATCAGCGCGTCCTGGCCGAATCTATGCTCTGGGCGGTGGCTACAGCGCCACTGCGATCACCCCCAGCCACCAGAGGGCGAGGAAGGCAAGGAGGACGGTGGCGATGCCCCCGGCGGGGTAGTAGCCCCAGCCCCGGCTGTACGGCCAGGTCGGCCAGGCCGCGAAAATCAGCACGACGAGCAGGACCCAGAACAGCAGCCAGAACATGGGCCACCTCCTTCATCCCTAGCTAGTACGGGTAGCGGGGATAGGCGTAGCCGGGACCCCAGTAAGGCCCGTAGCCCCACCACCCATAGACATCGCCGTAGTAGTCATAGTCATAGGTCAGCTCGGGGTCGTAGGTCGGCGCGCTTCGTAGACCGGTGCGCTCCCGGTTGATGTGGACGTGGTCGGCGTCGATTTTGGTGATGGCGTCGACCGGGATCAGGAAATGCTGCTCCCCGATGCCCAGGAATCCACCTGCCCCGACCTGGAGGAAGCGCACCTTTTGCTCCTGATCGTCGATCAGCAGGTCGTCGACTGACCCAATCTCGTCGCCGTGGCGGTCCACGACGTTCCGACCACGTACGTCCGCCGCCGGATCGGCAACTGTCAACGCCGTGTCAGTCATCTTGACCAGCGTGCCCCGCGTGCCCTTCGTCTCTGTCATCACTCATTGCTCCTTTCTGCTCCATCGGCGGATCATGGTCGAACTGCCACCACGGGCACGTCAGTCCAGAGGCGGCCGAAGCCGACGCTCCCGGGCGGCCACCCGCGCCAAACCTGCCGCCGGTTGTGCTCTCCGGCCTCGCATAAGCAACAGCAAGGCGGCGAGTTGGCCAGTGAAGAGGGTCAAGACTGTCAGGTGTTCCATGTGTCAGCGCTCCTTCCTTAACCTGGAAACTGGTACCACCGACCGTGTCGGCACTTCAGCGGGTTGGAGCCCCAAATCGGTGGTCAGCACGGTAGAGCGGCCGGAAGCGGTCAACCACCGGCGTCTTCTCATCGGCACGGCGGGCGATGTGACCGTCCTGAAGCTAGCCTAACGGGCTGGAGTAAATGTGCCGGTGAAGACCGGTGAACCAATGGAGGATGGGGGATGAACATTGGGTGAACGAGAGCGAGACGCTCGGCGAACGACTGCCCCCACTTATCTCCAGCCCCGTGCGGCAACCTCACGGCGAGTCGCTGACGACCAGGGCGATGCAGCGTCGGAGCGTCGGTCCAATGACTCGCCGAGTCGACGACCAGCGGCTGGACAGTGGTACTGGAGCTTGGATCGTGACGCCATGGGGGAGGCGGAAGAGAGACAGCGGGCGTTCTCCTGTCTCGTTGGCGGCCTGGCACGGGAGGCCCAGATTGGCATAACTCAGCGGGCAATGGCACGGAGCGCGTGGGCGACACGTCGGGAGTGACACACGAGGGCGGAACGGTCATCCGCGCCACCGCAAGTGCGGGACCCGACCGCCTAATCGGCATTGCCCATCACCCGGGTGCGATATGAACGTGCGGAATGGACTGCCAAGGGTACCATCCCTTTGCAGACACGCCCTCCTGGTCCGTCAGGCTTCATATGCCGGGTAGAGGCGAGGCAGCTTGGTGCGGGCGTCGACGGTGGTGAACTGCCAATTGATGCGCGCCGTGGCGGCGGTGCGGCGATCGGCCCACGCGGT
>JALYMD010000581.1 GCA_030773875.1 Chloroflexota bacterium
TGGCGGGCCAGGATTCGAACCTGGAACAAAGGTTCCAAAGACCCTTGTGATACCATTTCACCACCCGCCACCGACCACGTTCCCTTCCGTTCATGCTACGCATGGCCCGTTGAGGCTGTCAAGGAAGATTCGCTCCACCCGCCGCGTCCTCCGCTAGGGTGAGCCCATCTCCGTTCCTCAGTTCCGTCAAGAGGTCGGATAGCGGGCGGACGACGCCGGTCTGTCTCCCATCTGGCCGTCGCTCAACAGTCGCCACCCAAGATGCAGCTGCAGCCAGCCCGAAGGGAAGCCGTGGAGCAGCGGTCCGCTTCCAGCCCAACCGCCCTATGCCCTAGGCGTGCTGACACGCTGGTATCCGCGGAGCTGCTGGTAGATGGCAACCTGTTCGCCGGTCAGCACCTTTGCCGTTTGCAGGTGAGCCACCAGATGGGCCGTCGTCAACTCGCCTTCTAGCTGGCTGACCTCGGCTACACGATCCGGAAGGGTCTCCTCCGTCAGTATCCCGGCTCGGAAGTCTTCCTCCAGTGCCTGCACCGCCGCCAAATAACGCTCTCCGGCCGGAATCACTCTCCCACGCATCTCGTCATAGATCTGCTGGACCTGCAGCCGCTGCTCGTGAGACAGCCCCATCTGATGCGCGAGATCGAGGACGTGGCGTGGACCTGGCACCCCGTTCAGTTCTGCCGGCAGCGCGAACCCTGCCCCTTCGCCCCGCTCGATCTGGGCAATCTCATCGGGCGTGAGGGACCGGATCGCAGCGGAGGCATCGTAGCGGCCAGCATAGGGCGAGTCCGCCGCGGGGCTCGCCTGCCCGTGCCCGCCGTGCCCATGGCCCCCCGCCGGGGTGCCGTCCTGAGCGATTGCTCCCAGGAGTCCAGCCAAGCCGCTCAGCAGCCCGACCACCACACCGAGGACAAGGATTCTGCGTATCACCTCGGACATCCGGAACCTCATCACGCTCACTCGACACCAACGAATGGAGACTGGAGCGCCTCGATCGCTCGCTGGTCAACAGCCCGCTTGCGGTCGCGCGGCTCCGTCAAACCCCGAGGGCGTCCTTGACCTTGTCGAAGAAGCCACGGTGGGCATGCTGCTGCGTGACCTCACTCCCGAGCGAGCCGGCGAGGCGCTCAAACAGGTCCCGTTGCTCCGGGGTCAGCTCCTTCGGCGTGATGACTTGCACCGTCACGATCTGGTCGCCACGGTCTCCCCCACGCAGATCCGGCACTCCCTTGCCACGCAGGCGGAATTGCTGCCCGGACTGGGTCCCGGCCGGGATCCGGAACTCGACCGGTCCGTCGATCGTAGCAATCTCGATCTCATCGCCAAGGGCGGCCTGGGCGACGTTGATCCCGATCTGGAGGTGGATCGTCTTGTTCTGCCGCGAGAAGAGCGGGTGCGGCGCAATTTGGACCTTGACGAAGAGGTTTCCCGGCGCGCCGCCCTGTGGAGCCGCCTCTCCCTGACCCGTCAACCGCAAGGTCGCCGCCTCGTCGATCCCCGGAGGGATCGTCACCGCCACGGTCCGTGCCCGGCTGACCCGACCCCGGCCGCGACAATTGGGGCAGGGATCGGTGATCTGGACTCCCTCGCCCCGGCAGGTGGAGCAGGGGGCAGCAGTCATGAACTGGCCCAGGATCGTCTGCTGGACGCGACGGACTTCACCGCTCCCCCCACAGGTGGAGCAACGCGGGGGCGTCTGCCCGTCCTTCATCCGGGTACCGTCGCAGACCTCACAGGTTTCGAGACGGGTGAGTTCAACGTCCTTCTCGACCCCGAAGACCGCCTCCTCAAAGGTCAGGCGAACCGTCACCTGCAGATCGGCGCCACGGGCAGGCGCACTCCGGCGGCGCTGTCCCGTCTGTGCCCCACCGAAGAAACTCTCGAAAAGATCACCGAACGGGGAGCCACCGAAGCCGAACGGATCGGCGCCCCCGCCCATGCCGTTGGCAGCGTGGCCAAACCGATCGTACGCGGCGCGGCGATCCGGATCGGACAGCACCTCGTGCGCCTCGTTGATCTCCTTGAACCGCTCCTCAGCACCGTTCTCCCGGTTCACGTCCGGGTGGTATTTCCGCGCGAGGGAGCGGTAGGCGCGTTTGATCTCCTCGACCGACGCGCCCCGTTCGACGCCGAGGACCTCGTAGTAGTCGCGTTTGTCGGTCATCGTATCCTGTGGCATATCGGTCAACCGTCCGCAAAAGCAGTGCAGCGACGCGAGAGGCGTGAATTCGTCCTCAAGCCGCCCCGGCATCGAAAGGCGGGAACTCAAGCGTGACTTTACCAAGTATAGCGAGGGGCAATAGAGCGTCAAGCCACGTTAGCACTCCTGTGTCGAGAGTGCTAACGAGCACCGGGTTGGATACTCGAAGTGGCCGCCTGCATGATGTCCCGGCTCACGCGTGTGGATCTGCTACAGACAGAAGGGGTCGTGAGCGCTCATGATCGCCTGGAGAACGGTACGTCTCCGTCCCTTCAATGAACGGGACCTGCCGCTGCTCCGGGCCTGGTTTGATGACCCAGAACTGATGCAGTTCTGGGGGATGCCGAGCAGCCCTGTCGTCGGTCAGCGGTTCGCAGAGGATCTCACCGGACGCTTCAGCCGCTTCGACGACGCCGGCTACTTTGCCATCGACCTGATCGACGGCACCACCATCGGTCGGGTGGACTTCGAGCGGCTCAGCACCGAGACCCGCTCGGCGGAGGTGATGATCCTTATCGGCGATCATGCCGCTAGGGGCAAGGGTTACGGCACCGACGCGATGGTTGCGTTGCTGCGCTACCTCTTCCATGCCCGCAACCTGCACCGCGTGTCGCTGACGGTACTTGCCTGGAACATCCGCGCAATCCGCTCCTACGAGAAGACCGGATTCACGGTCGAGGGCCGTCTCCGGGACGACCTTTTCTTCGATGGCGGCTACCACGATCAGATCGTGATGAGCATCCTTCGCCACGAATTCGACGCCCGCTGGCTGACAGATGAGAGCGCAGCCCTCGATACAGGCGGTGAGGCACGAGTGACACTCGGGAGAGCCTCCAGGGAGGTCCGGCACGTATACTTGACCGTAAGTGACTCACCCTGGCGGCTCCACCCTGCCCGCCACTTCCCCAAGTCCTGTGGAGGTCTCAATGGTGTTCCGTTCTCTGGGCCTGAAGCGCCCAAAGGTCGCTCCCGAGTTGGCGGAGCGGACCCCCCCGGGCCAGTACCTCACCGAGCGCTGGCCCGTCCTCCACTATGGATCGATCCCGTCGTTCAATCCGGCGACCTGGGACTTCCGCGTCTTCGGTCTAGTAGATCGACCGCTCCGATTGAGCTGGGACGAGTTCCTCACCCTGCCGCGAACGACCGTTCACGCCGACATGCACTGTGTGACCCGCTGGAGCAAGCTGGACAACGACTGGGAAGGGGTTTCCGCCCGCCACATCATGGAGTTGGTCGGGGTCCAGCCCGAGGCGAAATTCGTGCTCTTTCACTCCGAGGGTGGCTACACGGCCAACATCCCGATGGAGGCCTTCGACGACGAGGATGTACTCTTCGCGACCAAGCACAACGGCGAGGAACTGACGCCCGAGCATGGCTACCCGCTGCGCGCCGTGGTGCCGAAGCGCTACGCCTGGAAGAGCGCGAAGTGGATCCGCGGCGTGGAGTTCATGGCGGAGGACCGCCTCGGCTTCTGGGAGAAGTACGGCTACAACAACAACGCTGATCCCTGGCAGGAAGAGCGCTTCTCAGAGTAGAGATCACCCATCCCGCGGGGCCAGTGGAGGGGAGGGTTCGTCCTTGGCCCCTTCCGCTGGCTCGCTATCGGCCCTACACCCGCGGCGGAGCAGATGGGCGTGGAGGAGGGTGGTCTCCCTCCGGCCGGAGGTCGATGATCAGGCCGGCCTTCTGCAGGGCGGTCCGGTAGTACCACGGGGCGGCCAGGGAGACATAGATTCTCCCCTCTAGATCGTCAATCAGTGGCTGTGGGATGCCGCTCGCGCCACCGGCCGCCCCCGCGAGGGCACCAGCGATGGCGCCGATGGTATCCGCATCGCCACCGGCATTGACGGCGGTGAGGACGGCGTCCTCGAACACCTCGGCGGCCATGGCCGCGTAGAAGCCCGCGGCGACACTCTCCCGAGCCGGGCTTCCACTGCCGAGAGCGGCGATTGCCTCGTCAACCGGTGTGGCGTCCCCGCGCAACTCGCTCGAGCGGGTGAGGGCGTCGGCGAGTTCGCCACCTCCGAGGAACCGCGCGGTCTCCCCAGCCCAGCGATCCGGTGGCAGGTCTCCACGCACGGCCAGGTTGATTCCGTAGGCGACGGCGGTCGCGCCGGCGATCGCTGCCGGGCTGCCATGCGTGAGGCGGGTGACGCGTTCCGCATCCCGGCGCAGGCCCGCCTCATCGAAGCGGCCGACGGCGTAGAGCAAGCCAACCGGCACGCCGCGTGTCGCCACATCACCGCTTGCGGGAGCATCCTCATCCAGGGCCACTGCGAAGTTCAGCGATTCCTCGGCGGCGTCCAGCGCCACAAGGGTCTCCGGTGACATCCATCGCCGGGATTCACCCCGAACGAGGTAGAGGAGCCTGGCACCGATGTTGTCAGGGTCGAGCGCGCCCCGGTTGGTCGTCACGGATTCCACGATGCTGAGGGCGAATTCGGTCTCGTCGGTAAACTCCCCGGCCTTGACCTCCGTGCCATCCGGAAAGGCGCGGGGATGGTAGCCATCGAGACGACCGAACCGCTCCTCGATCCGTTCCCGACTCCAACCCTCGACCGGCATCCCGAGGGCGTCACCGATCGCTAGGCCGAGCAGGCAGCCAAGAAACTTGTCCTCATTGGCCCGAAAGCCAAACGACTCGGTGGACGGCACGTTCACAGGGGTAACCTCCGCTTGTCAGCGCGAGCCTGCGTCGAATCGTACTGGCAGGGGAGGGTCGGGCGCGATCTTCCCCTTGCCCAGATCTCGTCGTGCTGGAATGTCCCGTTGGCCAAGACGTAGGAGTCCCTCGCTTTCTCGCCCACCTCTCTATTGACGAGCACGAGGACGGCTCCCGTATTGACCATTCGGGTGTCGATCAGATCCACCATCCCACAGCGAGATCCTGCCATCGCCAGCCAACTTTACGCGGTGTGTCCCGTTCTCCGGCTCTAGCTCCGAGTAAGGACAAACGGAAGCCCTAATCTGCTCTGCCGCTCGTCAGATTCCACTCCTCCCGGCGACGGTGGCATCAGGCGCGGCATAGAAGTTGGTCTCGTCCGGGAAGTTGCTCGGTCCTCCGCCCGAATGGTAGGCCGTGGACAGGTGCGGGATGGGGTAAGGCGTGACCGCCGAACTGGCGACACCGCGAGCGTGGCGACTGGCGCTGGAGGCACGTGCCAACTTCTCATCCTCCGGGTTCGTAGCATGGTCACTGTGCGTCGCCGGCCAGGGACTCCCTACCTATGCCGTCTCGCAGATGCTGCGCAGGGCGGCCAACTCGGGGTAGGCTGGGACCCGACCGGGGCGAGACATGGTGAGCGCATCGTAGCGATCGCTCCGCTCGGAACGCGACTCGCCAGACCAGGCCGGGTAACGTTCGTGGACAACAGCGGGTGACAGGAAGTTTCAGAGGAATTGGTAGCTTGGGCACCAATTACCGACCAGTGCGGCGGACTCTAGGCGCCTGAGAAAGAGCATTTCAACCAAACTGCCGCGCGACTTGAGTGCATCAGGGGCGATGTGGGCTCGGGTACAGAAAGGCGGTAAGGAGTCCGAGGCGAGCGAATTGCGAAG
>JALYMD010000582.1 GCA_030773875.1 Chloroflexota bacterium
AGATTCTGCCGCCGCAGGAGCGTGAGACGGCGCTGGCGGATCTCCTTGCCCTGCCGCTCGGCTACAGCGAGGCGCCGGGATCGTTTGAGCTCCGCTCCTTGCTCGCTTCGACCTATCAAGACACCGGTCCAGAGAACATCCTGGTCACGACTGGGGCGATCGAGGCCAACTTTCTGCTCCTAAACGTCCTGCTTGAGCCGGGCGACCATGTGGTCGCGGTTGAACCCGCGTATCAGCAACTTGGCGCCGTTGCCCGCGCCATCGGCTGCGAGGTCACTCCCTGGAGGCTCCGCCCAGAGACGAGATTTCGTTACGACCTGGAGGAACTGGAGCGGCTCGTCACCCCCCGCACCCGTCTGATCGTGGTCAACACCCCGCACAACCCGACTGGGGCGATGCTCTCGGACGCGGAGCTCGGCCGGATCTACGACCTCGCCGTCGCAACTGGGGCGCGACTACTCTGCGACGAGGCGTACCGCTGGCTGGAGATCCCGGGTGGGGAAGCACTTGCGGCGCCGATCCGGGACCGAGGCGATGCCGGGATCAGCGTCGGCACCCTCTCCAAGCCGTTCGGCCTGCCCGGATTGCGGATCGGCTGGATGGCGGCCCCGGCTGACCTCGTCGCCGCCTGCTGGGCGATGCGGGACTATGTCTCCCTCAGCCCCGGCAAGCTCAATGATGCGCTGGCCGTCCTCGCGCTGCGCCACCGTGATCGCCTCGTGGAGCGGACCCAAGCGATCGTCGCTCAGAACCTGGCCACGGCGGAAGCCTGGTTCGCGTGGCATGCGGACGTGGTGGCGTGGACACCTCCACGGGGCGGGCTGCTCGCGCTGCTTCGCTATGCGCTGGACATCCCTTCGCTGGAGCTCGCAAATCGCCTCGCCGAGGAGTACAGCGTCATGCTGGCACCGGGCTCAGCGTTCGGCTTGGAGCACACGCTGCGGATCGGCGTTGGCCAGGCGCCCGCCATCTTCGCCACGGGGCTGGAGCGGACTGCCGCCTGCCTCGCCGATCTCCAGGCCGGTGGCATTGGGCTGCGGCCAGACGCGCCGCTCGCCTTGGCGTCTCCCGTGCTCGTAGGCGGGAGCCCCTCATAGAGCGGCACTGGGACCGAGACCTGCGAGGCTCGTCCGTCCATCACCGCGGTCGCCACAGCTACCGACGCGAGGTGCAGCAACGGCTCTACCGGAACCCGCCTGCGGCCAATGCGAGAAGGCCGGCCGCCAGCAGCAGCCGGTAGACGATGAAAACAAGGGTGCTGGAGCGCTGAAGGAAGCGCAGCAACCCCCAGATGGAGGCGAAGCCGACAAGCCCCGCGGCAAGGCCACCGGCCACGAAGGCTCTTGCTTCGCTCCCGCTCATGCCCGCCTCCAAGGCATCGAGCACCGCCTTGCTCGCCGCCGCCAGGACTAACGGTGTGCCCAGGAGGAAGGAGAAGCGGGCTGCATCGGCGCGGTGCATGCCCTGGAAAAGCCCAGCCGTGAGGGTGGAGCCGGACCGGGAGACACCGGGCAGGAGCGCCGTCGCCTGAGCGAGGCCGATGATCAGCGCATCGCGCCAGGTTAGATGGTGAATGTTCCGCTGGTGCGCGGCGGTGCGGTCGGCCACCCAGAGCAAGAGCCCCAAGGCAGCCAAGAGCACCGCAATCACCACGATCGCCCGGGTTCGGTGCGCCTCACTGTGGAAAAATCCCTCGATAGCGCCCTGGCCAGCAAGCCCGGCCAGCAGACCCGGGACGGTGCCGACCGCGATCAGGAGGGCGAGGCGAGCCTGGTGGTCTGGCGTAGGGTCCGTTCGCCCTGCTCTCGCCCAGCCGGGACCCGGATCCAGGAGCAGCACGGGGGCACGTGTCACAGCCCTGGGTAGCGCGAGAGCCATGCCGAGCAGGTCCCGCCAGAAGTAGGCGAAGACGGCGACCAGGGTACCGAGATGGAGGGCCGCGTCAAACTGCAGTCCGGGCTGTTCCCAGCCAAGCAGCCAAGGAACCACAATCAGGTGGGCGGAGGATGAAATGGGGAGGAACTCCGTCAGCCCTTGCACAATCCCGAGCACCACCGCTTCCAGCAGGCTCATTGCTCTCCCATCATCGCTTTGCCGACCGCTGCTGTCGCCTGTGGTCTCGTCCCGCCGACCCGTTACGGAGGGTTGGTCCTACGCCGTTTCCCGAAGGCGCTGCAGCCATAGCAGGGCCTTCCGCATTGCTGGCGGCGGTGGTTTCGACGCTCAGATCGGTATCGAGGCGAACCTGGTCCAGGGAGAGATGCTGGCGCCACCACTCCTGCAGGCCGAGGAGTGTGACGGGGAAGAGGAGCGCGGCGTGGACCACCAGGGCGTACGAGAGGGCAATGCTCCGGGAGACTCCAAGGGCACCGTTGACCACCCAAAGTACGCCGTTTTCGAACGGCCCCACGTAGCCAGGGGAGGAGGGAATCAGCGTCGCGAGGTTGGCAACCCCAGTGGTCAGCAAGGCGGCGGCAATGCCCATTGCGTCGCGCAGCTCCAGACCGAAGCCGCGCGCGATGGTCCAGTACATAGACGCTTCCAGCAGCCAGGCCAACAAGGAGGTCCCAGCGACCAGCGCGAGATCAGTCTTCCGGGTCAGCACGCCCAGCCCGCTCAGGAATGATTCGGCCAGGCGCTCGACCCGGTCCGCGATGGCGGTAGGCAGCGGACCGAGCACGAGTTGGAGCAGGCGGTCCCGGAGGTTTCCGCCAAGGGTGAGCACGAACAAGCCGATTAGGACCGCGGCAAAGAGCACGAAGGCAACCAGTGCGACGTGGCGTAGCTCCGACGTCAGGC
>JALYMD010000583.1 GCA_030773875.1 Chloroflexota bacterium
GCTCGACCCGGACGATAACTTCCGGATCACCCACGACCAACTTTCCGCCGCGATGACGCCGGCCACCCGTGCCATCCTCGTCAACTCCCCCAACAACCCCACCGGCCGGGTGCTGAATCGGGACGAACTGGATGCCATCGCGGCCGTCGCCCAGGAGCATGATCTCCTCGTCTACACCGACGAGATGTACGAGAAGATCGTCTACGACGGAAACCAGCATCTCAGCCTTGCCGCGCTGCCGGACATGGCCGAGCGGACCTTGACCTTCAACGGCCTCTCCAAGGCCTACGCCATGACCGGCTGGCGCCTCGGCTATGTGGCCGGACCGGCGTCATATGTCAAGCAGATCGCCAAGGTGCATAGTCACTCGGTCACCTGCGCCACATCGTTCGCCCAGGCGGGTGGCGTCGCTGCCCTCACCGGTCCCCAGGAATTCATCGGCGAGATGGTCACCGCGTGGGATCGGCGTCGCCGCGCCGTTGCCGCCGGTCTCAGCGCGATCAACGGCATCACGTGTCCGCTGGTTGAAGGGGCCTTCTACGCCTTTGCCGATGTCCGCGAGACGGGCCAATCCTCGATCGAATTAGCTGATCTGCTCCTACGGGAGGCCCACGTCGCCGTCACCCCAGGTATCGCCTTTGGGGAGGCTGGTGAAGGGCATATCCGCCTGTCCTTCGCCACAGCGGATGATCTCCTTGAGCGCGCCGTCGAGCGGATCGCAAACCTGCTGGGACGACGCGAAGCCGCTGCACCTGCTCCGCACGCCGACCCGTCTGCCAGTCTCCGGTCGGAGATCAGGACCGTTTGACCACCCGCGCCGCCCCATTTAACATCCAAGCCTGGTTTGGGAACGAGCAGAGCGGAGTAGAGGGAGAGCGACCCGTGCGAGTCGAAGAGCGCCTGACGGAGTTGGGGCTGGAGCTGCCAGCGCCCGTGAGCCCGGTGGCCACATACGTGCGCTACGTCCAGACGGGCAATCTGCTCTTTATCTCGGGCACCGGTCCCGGAGCCGACGCACCACGAGGCAAGGTTGACACTGAGGTCTCCGTCGAGGAGGCGTACCAGGTCGCTCGCGAGGTCGGACTGAATATTCTCGCCACGGCAAAGGACGCACTCGGCAACCTAAACCGGATCAAACGTGTGGTGAAGGTGCTCGGGATGGTCAACTCCAGCCCCGAGTTCGACCGGCAACCCCAGGTGATCAACGGGTGCTCCGACCTGTTCGTCGAGGTTCTCGGCGACGCTGGGCGCCATACCCGCTCTGCCGTCGGCTTCGCGGCCCTGCCCGGGCGCATCGCGGTGGAGATCGAGTGCACGCTGGAAGTGGAGTAGACGCACCGCGAGCGCTCAACCACGTATGAGCACGCCCTCTATCACCTCTTGAGTCGTGAGAAGCGGGTCGTCCGTAGCTGAAAGTTAAACGTTCGTCGGTTGGAGGGGATCCGTTGGTGAAGACGCGGCGCGTCCCGGTCACCCGGGACGGACTTGAACGACTGAAAGCGGAATTGGAAGAGTTGAAGGAAGTCCGGCGGCCCCAAATCGTCGCTCAGGTGGCCGAAGCTCGCTCTCATGGCGATCTGCGGGAGAACGCGGCGTACGATGCGGCGCGGCACGACCAGGCGATGAACGAAAAGCGCATTGGCGAATTGGAAGCGCTGCTCCGCAGCGCGGTCGTCATGGACGAGGATGAGGTCCGTGACCGTGATTCGGTCGGCATCGGCAGCACCGTCGTGGTGGACTTCGAGGGCGACGAAGAGCGATACACCATTGTCGGCGCTATCGAAGCTAAGCCAGCGGCCGGGCTCATCTCCAATGAATCGCCGATCGGCAAAGCTCTTCTCGGCAAGCGCCCCGGCCAGGATGCCTTCGTGATGACCCCCGGGGGTCAGACGAAGCTGACCGTGAAACGCATCGAGGGCTAGGCGCTAACCCGGACAACGGCTGGGAACGACAGCTTTGGAGCAGGAAGACGCCTACCGGAGAATCTGGCAGACCTTCCGTACGTTTCGTCGCCTTGCGGACGGTCGCCACGATACTCCGGACTGGCGGTCCCACGATGGTGTCTACGCTGTCTGCTGCATCCGCGTCCCGGCAGCGGCCCTACAGCCCGATCTAGACGCGTTCCGGCGGGTTCTGGCCGCTTTTCCGGCCGTCCGGGTCCATCCGGATCATTTCCTTCACATCATGCTGCAAGAGTTGGGCTTCGTCTGTGAGACGCCAGGACGGCGCGATGAGATCAGCCGGGCCCGTTTGGACGAGTTTGTCGCGGTCGCGGCGGCGGCCGTCCCCGAGAGCGAGCCGTTCCAGATTGACCTGGGCGGAGCCAACTCGTTCCAGGACGCGGCCTTCCTCGACGTCCACGACCGCGGGCGATGCGCTCGCCTTCACAGCCGGCTTCGTGATCTCGCCGCGATCACCACGATCCCGAAGTACGCCTACCTGCCCCACGTCACCCTCGCTCACTACATCGCCGATGCCCCCGTGGGTGGGATGCCCGCTACCCTCGCTGACTGGCGGGATCACCACTTCGGCGCCTTCCCAGTGACGCAGGTGGAGGTAATCACTCTCGACCTGGATCAGCCCTACCCTCCCCTCAAACCCTACGCGGTCTTTCCCCTGAACGGCTGAGGGTAGCCCTGTCCCAAGCCACGGTTCCTCGATTCGTATCACAACGGGTATTCCAGACGGCGAGCCAGGCAAACCGCGAGCTACTCTCTTTCCTAAAAGCCAAAGAGTCGCTAACCTAAGAAGATCGTAGCCGCAGGAGCCGCCATTCTTGGCGGCGGTGCTTCATCCGTGACTCCGCTCCCTGGACTGGGGAGTGGGTCGGCGTGCATCTCGGAGGAGAACGGGGTGACACACTCATGGGGACGTTGGTCGGTCGTGTCGATCGTTCTGCTCCTGAGTCTAGGCTCACTCGGCTTGCAGCCGTTGTCGAGCAACGCTCACCCCAATCCCGGCTTCTTGCCGGGTGGTGCATCCGTTTCCCTCGATCGGCCCTCGCTTGCTTGGGAAAGCCTGGACGCCCGGCTGACCTCGCTGGCCCCAGCGACCAACTTCCTGGCCGCCGAAATCGTGGACGATCGCTGTCAACCCGTGCACGCGATCACGCCGGACCGCCGGCTCGCTCTTGGGTCCACCTTCAAGCTCTACGTCCTCGGTGAGCTAGCGCGACAGATCGATGCCGGACGTGCTAGCTGGGATGAGGAGTTGGTGATCCAGGAGCGCCTCAAGAGCCTGCCCTCTGGCGGCATGCTCTACGAGCCGGCCGGAACCCGGCATACCCTGCGTTACTTTGCCGAGCGGATGATTGCCGACAGCGACAATACCGCGACCGACCATCTGATCGATCGCCTCGGACGCGAGCAGGTGGAACAGGCACAGGCCCTCTTCGGCCACGACGCGCCCGAGGTGAACACGCCGTTCCTCACCACCCACGAACTCTTCGCCTTCAAGATTGCCGTCGCGCCGGAGCGGATCGACACCTACCTCGCGGCAAGCGTTCAGGATCAGCGCCGCATCCTCGCGCGCGAAGTCGATCCAATCCCGCTGAGCGAAACCTACTGGGGTGACTGGGTCGGCCCGAAGCGGATCGACAGTCTGGAGTGGTTCGCGTCCGCGACGGAGGTCTGCCGGGCCCTGATGACCCTCCACAGGATGTCGTTAGAGCCAGGCCTAAAGCCGATCGAGTCGATTTTGTCATTGAACCGGGGGGGAGCCCTTGACCCTGCTACCTGGCCCTACGCAGGTTTCAAGGGGGGATACGAAGCGGGCGTCTACAACATGACCTGGCTCCTGCGGCGCGATGACGGACGGCTCTTCGTCCTGACCGCCGGGTTCAACGACCCCGTCAACTACGTGGACCAGGGGGCGGTGGGGGCGCTCATGCTCTACGCCGCTGACCTGCTCGCTAGAACCTCGTAAAGCCGCCGGCCGCCCCCTCGACCGAGGCGGAGTCTCCTCCTACGTCCGCGCCCCGATCCGCTCGGCGACGGTCTTGCCTACCTCTGATGTCGAGCAAGCGGGACTGCTTCCGGCGATATCGGACGTGCGCACGCCCGCCTTGATGGCGTCCTCGACCGCGGCCTCCACGGCCCGGGCTTCGTCCTCCAGCCCCAGTGATGTCCGCAGCATCATCGCAACGGAGAGGATCATCCCGACTGGATTGGCTCGGCCTTGCCCGGCAATGTCCGGAGCGCTGCCATGGATTGGCTCATACAATCCGAACCGCCGCTCCGATCCGTCGGTTCGCGGAGCGCCCACGCTTGCTGAGGGCAGCAGGCCGATGGAGCCGGCCAGCGTCGAGGCTTCATCTGTCAGGATGTCCCCAAACATGTTCTCCGTCACGACGACATCAAACCGTCCCGGACCGCGGACCAAATGCATCGCCATCGCGTCCACCAGGACGTGCTCAAGCTCCACATCGGGGTAGTCGCGAGAAACCTCCGTCACGACGCGTCGCCATAGCCGGGATGTTGAAAGCACGTTCGCCTTGTCGACGCTCGCGACCTTTCGCCTTCGACCACGGGCCAACTCAAAAGCGAGCCGCGCTACGCGAACGATCTCGTGCTCCCGGTAGACGAGCGTGTCCACCGCCGCCCGGCCCCGCCGCTCCCGCCACTGACGCGATGGTCGTCCGAAATAAAGTCCCCCGGTCAGTTCCCGCACCACCAAGATGTCGACGCCCCGGACGATATCCGGCTTGATCGGAGAGGCGTCCTCTAGTGCCGGCAACACCGAGACGGGGCGCAGGTTGGCGTAGAGGCCGAGCGCCTTCCGCAGGGCAAGGAGTCCCTGCTCCGGTCGGATGTCACTTGCCGGGTTGTCCCACCGCGGTCCGCCCACGGCACCCAGCAGGGCCGCATCCGCCCCGCCCGCAGCGACCGCATCCTCCGGCAGCAGCGCGACGCCGTGGGTGTCGATTGCGGCACCGCCGATGAGCAGATCGTAGGTCTGGAAGGAGTGTCCAAACCGCTCGCCCACGGCGGCCAGGACCCGCCGCGCCTCGGCCATCACCTCCGGCCCCACGCCATCGCCCGGCAGAAGCGCGATCGTCGCGCTGCTCCCCATCTCCCTACTCCATTGTTTCAAGGCCGAGCTCCACCGCCGGCTAGGGCGGCGTTCGCCCAACCAACAACGCCAACTCGAGCCACTTCCAGGAACAATCGAAGTCCTCGAACCCGATCTCCCGCAGCCATGCCAACTGGGTTTCCACCGGGAGCAACTTGTTGGACGGATCCTCTTCCTCGGGTCCGATCCCAAGGTGACGGAGAAACCGCTTGTGCAGCGCTGGCGTGGGCGACGCCACATGCTCCAGGTTGCAAAACAGCCCGCCAGGCGCGAGCGCAGCAAAGATCTCCGCGTACAAAGCCCGCTTTCGCTCATGAGTGCAGTGATGAATGGCGAAGCAGGAGACAACAGCATCGAACCAACCGAGATCCGGCAGGGGCCGCTCCAAATCGTGCGCGACCACCTCAACAGATTCATCTGCGGTGAAGCGTTCTGTTGCCGCCGCCAGCATCACCGGCGAGAAGTCGAGTGCCACCGCGCTGGCGGCCGGGCGGTCAATCTTGAGGAGGGCCAGCAACCGCCCATCGCCAGTGCCGAGGTCGAGGATGCGCTCGATGTCGTGTGGCACGAAGTCGAGCAGGGTCGCCTCTCCTTCAGTGCGCCGAGGGATACGGTCAGCCCGCTCCAAGTAGGCGAGCGCGTGGTTCGTTGACGCCCACTGGTTCACCACCGTCCGGCACCTCAACGACGCGGCTCGTGCCGCGCGCATCATCTCGGAAGCCCCACCGTGGCTTCAGGTTCGGCTTCCCACACGGCCGGGCTGTTCGAAACTACCCTCCGCCGCAGGCTCAACCCGCAGCACTCCTAGCGGCGGTGCCGTCAATCCGTCGCGCTCAAGCCGCTCCGCACCTTAGCCGTGACCGAGCAACCTGCCGGTTCCGTCAATCTCCGGTGGCGATGGCCGGCATCCAGTCCGGGCGCCGGTCCTCATAGGCGTCCAGGGCGTCGACGTGGCGGAGGGTAAGCCCGATGTCGTCGAGCCCTTCCACCAGCCGATAGCGGGTGAAGTCGTCGAGCGGAAACGGCGCCTCGATCCCCGCGTCCGGCGCAGAGACTATCCTCCGCTCGACGTCGACCCTGACCTCCAACCGCGGATTCGCCTCCACGGCCCGCAAGAGGGCCTCGCCAATCGCGGGCGCAACCACCACCGGCACCAGGCCCGCCTTGGTCGAGTTGTTCCGGAAGATGTCACCGAAGCGCGGTGAGATCACCGCCTGGAACCCCGCGTCCATCAGAGCCCAGACCGCGTGCTCGCGGGAGGAGCCGACGCCGAAGTTGGAGCCGGCCACCAGGATGTTCGCCCCGGCGTACTCGGGTCGGTTGAGGACAAAGGTCGGGTCGGCCTCGCGCCAGCTCGAGAAGAGCCCTGCGCCGAAGCCAGTCCGCTCCACCCGCTTGAGCCAGTGCGCGGGGATGATCTGGTCGGTATCGACGTCGCTGCGGTCGAGCGGCACCGCAGTGCCGGTGATGACGCGAACGGGCTGCATGGCGTCCTCCTACCCCAACTCGCCGGGGCCGGCGAAGGTGCCGGCGATGGCCGTGGCCGCTGCCACCGCCGGCGACACCAGATGCGTGCGTCCCCCTCGGCCCTGCCGCCCCTCGAAGTTGCGGTTGCTCGTGGACGCGCAGCGCTCGCCGGGTTTGAGCTGGTCGGGGTTCATCCCGAGGCACATCGAGCAGCCGGCGGCCCTCCACTCGAACCCCGCAGACTGGAAGACGCGGTCCAGGCCTTCCGCCTCCGCCTGCGCCTTCACCCGCATGGAACCCGGCACGACCATTGCCCGGACGCCCTCGCGGACCCGCCGGCCGTCCACCACCGCCGCCGCGACCCGCAAATCCTCGATCCGGCTGTTGGTGCAGGAGCCAATGAAGACCGTGTCCACGGGTATCGAGCGGACCCGGGTTCCCGCCTGAAGGCCCATGTACGCCAGCGCTCGTGCGGCCGATTCCCGCGCCGCCGCGTCGGTCATCTCCTCGGGGTTCGGCACGGCACCGTCAAGGGAGACGACCTGAGCCGGGTTGGTGCCCCAGGAGACGTGCGGCGCGATCTCCGCAGCGTCCAGGACGACCTCCCTGGAGAAGGTCGCGCCGGGGTCGGTCGGCAGGGTCCGCCAGTCGTCGAGCGCCCGCTCCCAGGCGGCGCCCTTCGGCGCGTGGGGGCGTCCTTCGAGGTAGGCGAACGTGGTGTCGTCCGGGGCGATCATGCCCGCTCGGGCGCCGGCCTCGATCGACATGTTGCAGACCGTCATTCGCCCTTCCATGGAGAGGGAGCGGAACGCCGAGCCGCGGTACTCGATGATGTGGCCGATGCCGCCGCCGGTGCCGATCCGGCCGATCACCGCCAGGATCAGGTCCTTCGCCGTCACGTCGGGACGCAGATCGCCCTCAACGGTAATGGCCATCGTGGCGGGTCGGGTCGCGGGTAGGCTCTGGGTGGCCAGGACGTGCTCGACCTCGCTGGTCCCGATGCCAAAGGCGAGCGCACCGAAGGCTCCGTGGGTGGAGGTGTGGCTGTCGCCGCAGACGATCGTCATGCCCGGAAGGGTTAACCCCTGCTCGGGTCCAATCACGTGGACGATGCCTTGGCCCGGATGCCCCATCGGGTAGAGCCGGATCCCAAACTCCGCGCAGTTGCGGCTCAAGGCCGAAAGCTGGGTCGCCGAGATTGGGTCGGCGATCGGCAGGTCGATGCCGACCGTGGGCACGTTGTGGTCGGCCGTGGCCACCGTCAGGTCGGGCCGACGCACCCTGCGGCCGGCCATCCGCAACCCGTCGAACGCCTGGGGCGATGTCACCTCATGGACGAGGTGGAGGTCGATATAGAGAAGATCCGGCTCCCCCTCCGCCGACCGTACCAGGTGGCGCTCCCAGACCTTTTCGCTCAATGTCTTCGGTGTCGCTGCCATGGTTCCCCTGCTAGGCCTCCCGCGTCCTTGCCCTCGCGCCGTCGCCTCTCGTCCCGTTCACCCCAGTTCAGACCCAGCGAGACGCTCCAGTCCCGGGACCGGGAACGACGGTCGTTTGCTGCCCTCTCTCGATCTTGCTCAGCGCGGCCAAGTAGGCCCGCGCGCTCGCCTCGACCACATCGGTGGCGAGACCGTGACCCGTGTAGAGCGCCCCGTCGGATCGAACACGGACGTGGACCTGCCCCTGGGCGTCCTCCCCCGGGGTGACCGCCTCGACGTGATAGTACTCCAGCTCCGGCTTGAGACCGGTCGCCGTCTCGATCGCCTGGAACAGCGCGTGGACCGGGCCGTTGCCCTCGGCGTCGCCCGTCAACTCCTCCGCCCCGCGGCTCACGACCACGCTGGCGGTCGCCGGGCCCGTGCTGCCGATGCTCGCGTTCCACCGCACAAGCTGGAGGACATCGCCTTCGGCGGCGAGCTGGTCGCTCACAAGCGCCGCCAGATCGGCCGCGGTGACCGCTTTCTTGCGGTCCGCGAGGAGGAGGAAGCGCTGATAAGCCTCGTTGAGCTGCTCCTCTTCGAGCCGGATCCCGATCTCGCTCAGGGTGGACCGGAAACCCGCCCGCCCGGAGTGCTTGCCGAGGACCAGCTTCGTGCCCTCCCAGCCCACGTCGGTCGGGTTCATGATCTCGTAGGTGGTCCGCTCCTTGAGCATCCCATCCTGGTGGATGCCCGCCTCGTGGGCGAACGCGTTGGCACCGACGATGGCCTTGTTCGCCTGGACCCGCAAGCCGGTGAGCCCGCTGACGAGCCGGCTCGTCGGGACCAAACGTTCCGTCTTGATTCCCGTGGCGACCCCGCCGAAGGTGTCCTTGCGAGTCGAGAGCGCCATCACCACCTCTTCCAGGGCGGTGTTGCCGGCCCGCTCGCCGATCCCGTTCACCGTCACCTCGACCTGACGTGCCCCCGCCGCGACCGCCGCCAGGGTGTTCGCCGTTGCCATCCCCAGGTCGTCGTGGCAGTGAACCGAGATCACCACCCGCTCCATGCCGGGTACCCGCTCCCGCAGGTGGCGGATCAGGGCTACGTACTCGGTCGGGGTGGTGTAGCCGACAGTGTCCGGCACGTTGATGGTGGCGGCGCCGGCCTCGACCGCGCGCTTGAAAACCTCCACCAGGAACTCCCAGTCGGAGCGGGTCGCGTCCTCCGCCGAGAACTCGACGTCGCTCGTGAAGGAGCGGGCGAACCCAACCATCGCCGTCACCCGGTCCAGGACCTGCTCCCGGGTCATCCGCAGCTTGTGCTGGAGGTGGATGTCCGAGGTGGCGATGAAGGTGTGGATGCGCGGCGCTTCGGCGCCCTTCACCGCCTGGGCGGCCCGCTCGATGTCTCCCTGGTTGGCCCGCGCCAACCCGGCCACGCTAGCGCCCTTCACCCGAGCGGCGATCGAGCGCACGGCCTCGAAGTCACCAGGCGAGGCAGCCG
>JALYMD010000584.1 GCA_030773875.1 Chloroflexota bacterium
AGGTGCTCTTGCCGACCGGGGAGACGATCACGCAACCGATTGGGGCGGAGATTCCGGCCGGCGCTCAACTCCTGACTGAGCAGGAACAGACAGCGGAGGCCCCACCGGCTCCACCCCGCTCCACCTATGCGATGCCGCCGGTCGCGGGGATGCGGCGCTACTCCGGGCAGATCCGAAGTGAGCCGGCCCCCGCCCAGCCGGAACCGCCGGTAGCTCCACCTTCGGCTGAGACCACGAACGCGGCCGGCTTCACCCAAGCCGCCGTTCAGGCCCGGGAGACGGAACGCCGTCAACAGGAGATGGCGGTGTTGGAAGCCGCCCGCGTCATGGATCAGACCGTGCCGGGCACGCCCGAGCATGAGGCGGCGCGGCAGGCTTGGGAGCAGGCGGTCGGGGCCTCGGAGCAGGCCGAAACGGCAGCAGCCGAAGCCAGTCCGGTCCAGTCCGTGCTCACGCCGACGCTCGGTCCCCTCAGCCGTGGCCTGGCGCTCTACAACCTGCCCCTGCAGAAAGTCGAGGAATTCCAGGGGCGCAACATGCTGGAGTCGGCCCGAGCTGGGGAGGCCCGGATCCGCTATCTCCCGGACCTCCTCGGTCGGCAGCAGCCGGCGGCCACCGGACCCGATCAGATTCAGTGGGCCATCGACAACGCCCCGGCGGTGATTGCCGCCTACGAGAATGGCTACACCCCAACCACGGGCGCCTACGCCGGCCAGACCCTGACCGGAGATCGCGCGGTGTGGGAGCTCTACGCCCAGCAGCTGAACCTCGCGCAGCGCGCCCTCCTGGCCACCGCGATGGCTCCAGAGAACCTCCTGCCTGGTGCCGCGGCCGCCATGTGGCAGGAACGGGCGCGGGTGCGGGTGGCGCTCGGTAGCAGAAACCACCCCGTGTCGTAGGTAAAATTCCCCACCCACCGCACTTCTGCTTCCACGTACGATTGGACCGTTGCGGCGAAACCCGCACCTTGCCGTGTTCGGGCTTCGGTCACGGCCGCTCGCGCGTTTAGGGAGAACCGTTCGACGTGCTTGCCAAGATGTCTACGCGACTCACCCGCCGATCGGTCGTCCTGCTCGTTGCCCTCGTCGCCCTGCAGGTCCAGAGCGCCTCCGCCAGCGTCCGCTGGTGCCGCACGGACCCCGTCGTCACGATCGACGGCCGGGTTGCAGACATCTTCGTCAGCGCGCCACTCAGCGCCCCGCTGAAGGTGAACGGTGCGACCGAGATCGTCGTCACCGTGCCGGTCGGGGTCAGCGCCGAGCTGGTGTTGGCCGGTCCCGGCTTCGGGCGGGGCGAGGAGGTGCGCTTCGCCGAGTCGGGGGCGCTTCGCAACGGTCCGGGGGGGATCGAGGTCGACATCACGGTCTACGTGCCGGCGCGCGACGACGCCATGCCGGTCCGCGTCGAGTTCGCCGATCGCCTGGTGGAGTTCCTCACGCCCGCCCGGGCCGAAGGCACCGCGAACGCGTGGGTTACCCTCAGGGTCATGCTCTAGCTCAGGGCCGGGCGGCGCGGATCCACCCGCTGCAAGCGCAGTGGGTCGACCATGGACGAAACCGGCAGCACATCGGGTGATGGCGCGATGGTGACGATCCCCCCGCCGCAATCGCGCGGGGTACATCGTTCCCGGCCACGACGGGGTGACGAGGCCGCGCGGGATGATCGAACGCCGGCGTCAGCGATGCTCTACATCGTCGGCCTGGCGCTGGCGGCGTGCGGCCTGGCACTTGTCGCGCTGGCTCACGCAGGCCCACTGGGCCGGGAACGCGCCCTGCTGGCCCTGGTCGGCACCGGGTGCGTCGCCCTCGCCGGTCTCTACCCGCTCCCCTTCGCCGCCAGAACGAAGCTGTATCTGGACACCAGCGTCCTCTTCGCGGCGGTCCTCCTCTTCGAGCCCGGCATTGCTCTGTTGATCGCCGGGGCCGGCACGCTCCTGGCCCACCTCGTTCGCCGCCAGCCATGGGATCAGACCATCTTCAACACTGCCCAGGCGATGATCGAGGCCACCGTCGGCGCCCTCGTCCTAGCCGGTGCTGGCTGGCAGGTCGACCCCCTCCGCTTCGACCAGCCGGCGCAGGTGCTGCTTATCCCGGTTGCCGGCGCTGCCATCTACCTGGTCAACACCCTCTCAGTGGCGACGATCGTCGGGCTCCAAGCGGGGCGCCCTCCCCTGCAGGTCTGGTCGCACTCGCTGCTCGCCCGCGACCGCGCCGAGCCCCTCGCGCACCTCGCGCAGCTCGGGCTCGGGCTGCTGACGGCCGGCCTGGTCGACGCCCACGTCTGGATGCTGCCGCTCCTCGCGCTCCCGGCTGTCGTCGTCCATCGCGCGCTCACACACCAGGAGCAACTCCGGCAACGGCTGGAGGCGACACTGCGCAGCAGCGAGGCGAACCTGGCGGCGGCTCAGCGGATCGCCCACCTGGGGAGTTGGGAGTGGGATCTGGCGATCGGGGAACAGTGCTGGTCCGACGAGCTGTACCGCATCTTCGGCTTCGCCCCCGCGGCGGCCGCGCCGACCCCCGAAGCCTTCGTTGCCGCCGCGCATCCGGTCGACCGCCCGACCCTTGAGGGCGCGCTCGGTGGCGCCCTAGACGGGCAGCGGAGCTTCGGCCTCGACTATCGCGTCCGGCGACCGGACGGCGCTGAACGGATCGTGCACGCCCGGGGCGAGGTCGTGGAGGACGAGGCCGGGCGGCGCCTGGTGGGTACGGTGCAGGACGTGACCGAGCGCAAGGAGGCGGACGAGCTCAAAGCGGCGCTCCTCGCCGTCGTCTCCCACGAGCTGCGGACGCCGCTCGCCACGATCAAGGCGTCCACCACCTCGCTCCTCGATCCCACTGTGGGCTGGGCCGCCGAGACGCGCACTGAGTTCGTCCAGGTCATCGACCAGGAGGCCGACCGCCTCGCCCGCATGGTCGGTAACCTGCTCGACCTGTCGCGGATCGAGGGGGGCGCCCTGCGGCCGGAGAAGGAGTGGTACGACATCCCGGAGTTGCTCGCCGACGCGGCGACCCGGTTGGCGGGCCTCGCCCCCCGGCACCGCGTGACGACGGACGTCGAGCCGAACCTCCCCCTGGCCCGGTTCGACTACGTCCAGATCGCCCAGGTGCTGGCGAACCTCGGGGAGAACGCTGTCAAGTACACCCCGCTCGGCACCACCGTCACCCTATCGGCGCGCCTCGTCCTTGGGGCCATCGAGCTTGCGGTCGCCGACGACGGGCCGGGGGTCTCGGCGAGCGACTTGCCACACATCTTCGAGAAGTTCTTTCGGGCCGACCACACGGGGCGGATCGCCGGCACCGGGATCGGACTCACCATCAGCAAGGGGCTGGTGGAGGCGCACGGCGGGCGGATCTGGGCGGAGAGCCGGGCGGGCCGGGGCCTGACGGTCCGCTTCGTGCTCCCGTGCGACGACGCGAGCGAGGGCCTGGGGTGAGCAGCCCGCACGTCTTGGTCGTTGACGACGAGCCGCAGATCCGGCGGGCGCTGCGGGCGGCGCTCGCCGGCCACGGCTACCAGGTGGAGCTCGCCGAGGGGGGCGAAGCGG
>JALYMD010000585.1 GCA_030773875.1 Chloroflexota bacterium
CCGGCGAATTCCGGGCTACCACCGGCGCGTTCCTGCTCGCACTCGTTGTTGCCACGGTCGCTGGAGCGCTCCTGGCGGCAGCCGTGGAGGTCGGGTTGTTACGACCGCTCTATCAGCGGCCGATCTACCAGGTGCTGATTACGCTCGGAATTGGACTCGCCCTCAGCCAACTCACCGCGGTGATCTGGCGGCCCGACGCTCGGACTTTCCCGCAGCCGCGCTGGCTGGCCGATACCAGTACCGTGTTTGGCGCTCGCGTGCCCAACAACCGCTTCTTGCTGATCCTGGCTGCTCTGGCGGTGCTGGCCGGCATGCTGCTGTTCCTGCGCAAGACACGGTACGGCTTGATCGTGCGGGCTGGGGCGGAGAACCGCGAGATGGTCCAAGCGCTTGGCATTGACGTAGATCGTGCCTTCACGCTGGTCTTCGCACTCGGTGGGGCGCTAGCGGGACTGGGCGGTGCTTTTGGCGCCGCCTACTTTGGATCTATCGATCCCCAGTTTGGCTCGGTGAACCTGATCTTCGCCTTCATCGTGGTGGTTATCGGCGGGCTCGGCTCGGTCACCGGGAGCGCGCTGGCAGCGGTCGTGATCGGTCTCGCCCAGCAGTTTGGCAACTACTACACCACGTGGGCTGGAGACTTCGTGGTGGTGCTACTGCTGGCGGTCGTGCTGCTCATCCGGCCAAACGGGCTCCTCGGGAGGCTCCGGTGAACCAAGGGAGCAGGTGGCGCTCTCTCTGGCCGGTCGCGATTCTGGTGGCGATGCTGCTCGTCCCGCGCCTCGATCTGCGGATCCCCGTCCTCTTCGACGGCCCGATCAACTCGCCGGGAAATCTCCAGCTCCTTGCCGTCGGCTTCGCTCTCGGCCTCGCGGCGCTCTCCTACAACCTTCTCTTCGGCTTCACGGGCGTGCTCTCCTTCGGGCACGCCCTCTTTTTCGGCGCTGGCGTCTACCTGCCGACTATCGCAATGCGCCAATGGGAGTGGGCACTAGGGCCCGGGATCGTGTTTGCTCTCGTCGGAAGTCTGGTTCTGGCGACTGCGGTCGGCCTGCTAGCCTTCCGCACCCACGGGGTCTACTTCGCCATGGTGACCCTGGCCTTCGCCCAGGCCGGCGCGGTCATCGTCGGCAAGAATGTCGGTGGATTGACCGGAGGCGAGGAGGGACTGAGTCTGCCCTTTCGCCGGCTCCCCAAGTGGATGGTGGGCGTGGTCAACACCGACCACCTCTACTGGCTGACGCTGGCGACCTTGATCGTTGTCTACCTGGTGGCCCTCCGGTTGGTGACCTCCCCGACAGGTCGGGTTTGGCAGGGCATCCGGGAGAACGAGCAGCGGATGGAGATGCTCGGCCTGCGCCCCTTCCCCTTCAAGCTGCTGGCGTTCGTCATCTCCGGCCTCTTGGCTACCGTCGCCGGCATTGTCTACCTCTTCCTGGTCGGGGGCGCGACGCCGAGATCCGTCAGCGCGGAGTTCACGGTGACGCTGCTCTTGATGGTCATCATCGGCGGGAGCGGTTCCCTCTGGGGTCCGGTAGCCGGGGCACTGCTCTATCACTACCTGAACGTCCGCTTGACGGTGTGGGCAGGCTCTGATCTGGTGGCGGATCTGCCAGCATTGTTTCGGCAGCCGCTTCGCGACCCCCTCTTCATTTTCGGAATTATCTTCGTGCTGCTCGTGCTCTTCTTCCCACGCGGCCTTGCCGGCGCGTTCGCCGGTCGGCGGCTGCGCCCGCTCGGGCGATCACTCGGCGGAGCGGTGCCTGCCGCGCCACTGGACCGTTCGGAGGAGCTGGACCGATGAGTGATGCCCGTGCGATCGAGCATGAGCTGCACGACGTCCAGGTCAACGGCATCACCCTCCGTGTCGAAAGCTGGGGCCGCTTCACCTCGCCCGACCGGACGGTGCTCCTGGTTCACGGGATCACGGCCAATAGCCAGTACTGGGTCGATTTCGGCCCCGTTCTCGCCGAGCACGGGTGGTTTGCGATCGCTCCCGACCTTCGCGGGCGCGGGCGAAGCGCCAAGCCGCCCCACGGCTACGGCCTCCCGTTCCACGTAGATGATCTGCTGTCGCTCTGCGATCACTTCGGAGTTCCGGTAGTCCGGTTTGTGGGGCACTCCCTGGGGGCGTTGATCGGACTCTACTTGGCCGCCGTCCACCCGGCCCGAGTCGCCAGGCTGGTTCTGGTAGATGCGGGGGGCAAGCTGCCAGCCGACACGATGCAAGCGATCGGGCCTGCGCTGGCCCGCTTGGGAACCTTGTACCCGTCACTGACCGCTTACCTGGACACCATGTTGAGCGCGCCGCATCTTACCCGTGATGCTTTCTGGGAGCGGTACTACCGGTATGACGCTGAGGTGCAGGCAGACGGCACTGTCCTGTCCGGCGTGCCGAAGGCCGCCATCGCGGAGGAGCAGGCGACGATGTTCCTGATCAGAAGCGACGTGCTGCCGGAGTTCGTCAAGGTGCCGACCCTGATCGTTCGGGCCACGGAGGGATTGCTCGGGGGCGACCGCGGCCAAATCCTGCCGGCGGCGGAGGCCGAGCGCTTGCGGAGCCTCATCGCCGACAGCCGGCTGCTAGAGATTCCAGGCAGCAATCATTACACCGCCGCACTTACGGAGACGTTCGCTCAGAGCGTGACGGGCTTTCTTGCGGAGGAACCGTGAGACGCGTGTCGAACGGGAGCCAGTCGCTCGAGCCAGCGGGCAGTGGCTGAGGGGGAGATGGGGGCGGGCTGGGGTGTGCGAGGATGTCCACGGGGTCGGTCGTGAGCCAGGGGATGCAGATCGTGGGCGCTCTGCTGATTCTCACAGCCTTTACCATGGTTCAGTTCCGTCTGCTCGACCCACGCTCGTACGCCAGTCTGCTGCTCAATCTGGTGGGTTCCGCGATCCTCGCTGTCCTCGCGCTTGAGGAACACCAGTGGGGATTCCTGCTTTTGGAGGGTGCCTGGGCATTGGTATCGCTCTGGGGAGTCATCGCTCGCCTACGCGGCGCACAGTCGGCCGCTCATTGACACCATAGTTGGCCTCTCCTCTGGTGGGAGCTGTTTCGGTCACCGGTAGCCAGGGTCAGGAAGTTACGGGCCACTATTCCGAGCGTGCGCGAGCATCGGGGGGTGACGAGGGATATGGACCGCGAGCAGTTGCATGGGACCAGGATGCAGGAGCGGGAGGCGGAGTTGCCAACCGCCCGGACCAAGGAGCGGCGGGAGCTGGCACTAGCCTATGGCCTCACCTCTGCCGAGAGCATCAGAGACCGATCGATCCCCCTGTTCAGTCGTGGCGGTGCCCGTTACTCCACCAGCGATACCTACCTCGGCGTGCCGTTTCTGGAGGATATGCGCGAGCTCGGTGGTCAGGATGTGGCCGTGATTGGCGCACCGCTCGATGCCGGCACCACCTTTCGTCCTGGCACGCGGTTCGGCCCGCAGGCCTTGCGTCAAATCTCCCACCTGCCAAGCGGCTATAACTTCGAGCTGGGTGTCGATCTCGGCGAGCAACTGGACATGGTGGACGTGGGAGACGTCACCGTGATCCCGGCAAATATCGAGAAGAGCTTCGACCAGATCGACAAGGCGGTCGCCTACCTCCACGAGCGGGCGGTCTTCCCCGTGATCTTGGGGGGGGATCACTCCATCGGCTACCCGGATGTCCGCGGCCTCGCGCCCTACGTGGACGGGAATATCGGGATCATCCACTTCGACCGTCACAGCGACCTGTCTGAGTACAACCTCGACGAGCGCATGCACGGTACGCCGTTCTTTCACGCCACCAACATCCCCAACGCCCCGGCGACCAACCTGGTTCAGATCGGGATCGGTGGGTGGACGGGGTCACGCGCCGGCGTGAAGGTGTCCCGGGAGCGGCGGGCCAGTGTCATCACCATGACCGACATCGACCGGTGGGGGTTAGAGCGGGTCGCGGAGATGGCGCTGGAGATCGCCTGGAAGAACGCCAACGCTGTCTTTCTCTCCTTCGACATCGACTCGGTCGACCCCGCCTTTGCGCCGGGCACGGGCACGCCGGAGGCGGGTGGTTTGCTTCCCCGCGAGGCGCTGCGGATGCTTCACATCGTCACCCGGGAAGGTTTGGCCGGCATGGAGCTGGTCGAGGTCGCCCCGCAGTATGATGTTGGGGACATCACGTCGGTCCTTGGGGTCCGGGTCATCAACGACGTGCTCGGCACGCTTATCAATGCTGGCAAGCTTGGCCGGCGGCCAGATGCTACACCGAAAGCCGACCCGGATGTGTCTGAGCAGGAGGATCAGGTCAACCCGGGCGGCGGGTAACGTTCGAGGGAGCTGCCACGCCTCCATCTTGTGACTTGGTGCTGGGACAACCTGGCGCGGCTTGAACGAGGCTGCCTGGGCTGTCATCATCCCCCTATGTCCTACAGTGGCGATACGGAACGCCTCCGCCTCCCCGAACACCGAACCGGTTCCACGACCCCCGAGTGGACCGCGCCAGCCAGGCGCCGGTTCGACCCGGAGGATCGGCCTGCACCCATGGCAGGGCAACCCGCCGGGCGAGATGCTGTACGACCTCGGCGGTCCCGACGAGGCCGGCTCCGACGCTGGTTGCTCAGCCTGGTAGTCCTGTTTGTGCTCGCGCCACCGCTGCTCGGGGCCTCGTTGGTGGCGGCCATCTATTGGCAGGCACGTTCCGACCAGACCCGTCCGGTCGATGCGATTGTGGTCCTTGGCACCGCTCAGTACAACGGGCGTCCCAGCCCCGTCCTGCGCGCGCGGCTCGACCGCGCCCTCAAGGCGTACGAAGCCGGCAGCGGATCGGTGATCGTGGTCACGGGGGGTCGGAACCCGGGTGATGTTTTCACAGAGGCGGAGGCAAGCCGAGACTACCTGCTGGAGCGCGGCGTTCCTGAGGATGCCTTGCTGCTCGAGAACCAGGGTCGCGATTCCTGGCAGAGCATGCGCAGCGTGGCGCGGTTACTTCGAGCCCGGGATCTTTCCCAGGTGCTCCTCGTCAGTGACGGGTTCCACCTCTTTCGCCTCAAGTTGATGGCGCGTGACCTGGGCCTGAAACCGTACGGCGCACCAGCGATTGGCAGCCCGATCAAGCAGGGAGGCGGCGTCGAGTTCGGCTATGTGCTGCGCGAGGCTGCGGGTGTCGTCGCTCACCTGTGGCAGACGCGATAGCGGGGATTGCCGAGCGCCGCTCGTTTTGCCTCAGCGGTGATGCGGGCATTCGTGCGGCGCCATCGCCTCCATCACCCAGAGGTACTGGGCCGAGCGGTGGCCAAACGGGGCCCGGGCGTAGCTCCCGAACCGCTCGACCACTCGCAGTCCCGCAATGCGGAGCAAAAGTTCAAGTTCACGGGGAAAGTACATGTGCCAGGCAAGGTCATCCGTGAACCGCTCATGGCCTCCGTCCTCGTGATAGATCTCATAGAAGTAGAGGGTGTCGTCCCGCTGAGTGATGACGTCATACCGCTCCGTCGCCGTGCGGAGGAACTGGCGGATTCCCGGTTCTGGCGATCGAAGGTCGACTTCCAGGCGCACCGGTCCGCCTACCTGGGCCTCATCCAAGAACCCTAATTGGGGCACCAGCAAGTCGATCGCGAAGCGGCCGCTAGGCGCCAGGTGCCGCCGAACGGCCCCTAGGCAGGCCAGTTGGTCTTCCAGCTCGTAGACATACGCAAGCGAGTTGAACCCCAGCAGGATGAGGTCGAATTGCTCGTCGAGGCAGAACGACCGCATATCCGCCTCGACGAAGGAGACAACTGCTTGGACGGCGGGAGAGGCCTGCGCCACTTTCTCCCGGGCACGGGCGAGCAGCGGCTGGCTCATGTCCAGCCCGACCATCTCGAACGCCCCTTGGTCCCGGACGCCCTGCTCCGCCAAAGGCAAGGTGATTCGCCCCGTGCCACAGGCGAGGTCCAGAACCTTTGTGGGGTTGTATTGATCGAGCAGCGCGGACCAGTAGGGGAGATCGGCGACGAAGCCAGTCGTTTCGAGATCGTAGATCCGCGCGTCGTGATGCATCAGCCCTCCCACCATCACCGCTGGTGGTCGCTCCCCATGGTTGCTGCCGGAACCCTCGCACGATGGAAGTTCCGGGGGAACGGGCGCGGGAGCGTCTCACGGAGCGGCAGTCTAGCATTGCCGCCTCCAAGAGACGCTCCACACGTCAGGCGAGCGGTCGTTGACGGTTTGCTGGGGAAGGGCAACCGTGCCAGGCCTTCCCGGGCATAACTCGCTTTCTCCGCCCGAAGCGGTAGGAGCGAGGAGTCTGCCCCGGCCCTATGGGCGCTGAGGTGAGCCGGATGGTTGTGAGGTAAGGAAGTGGATGGAGGTGGTGTGGTGCCGGAGGGGGGATTCGAACCCCCACGGTGTTACCCGGCGCATTTTGAGTGCGCTGCGTCTGCCATTTCGCCACTCCGGCGGCACCTGGGACCAACGTCCCGGCGAGATTGTACCGCAGCCGGCTCCGCTTGCTCACGGTAGGCCCATCGATGGCCCGTGCTATCCTTCGGGCCGTCTGCCTCGTCGGGTCTCACTGGACGCCGAAGGAGTGGGTGATGGTGGCGGAGGTGCGGATCATGGCCCAGCGGCGTTGTCGCCCGCTCGGTGCGTGAGATGGTCATCCCGAGCACCAGAACGCCCCTCTCGCCGCACTTGAAGACTGGGATGGAGAACGTGGAGCTCATCGGGTCCACCGCCGAATCGGAGTTAACGGGCAGGACTCGTTGATGGCTGGCCGTGCTCGTACTGTCGGCGGAGCGCGATTGCCGGCCGGTGAATCGCGCGTGGGCCGGGTCGTAGAGACCACGGTCGAGCGAATCGTCCCCGGCGGAGCCGGGCTCGCCTTCGCGGAGGGTCGGACCGTCTTTGTGGACTTGGCAGCACCCGGAGACCGGGTGCGGGTCCGCATCGATCGGGAGCAAGGGAGAACCGGCTTCGGATCCATCATGGAGATCTTGGAGCCGTCGCCTGTTCGGGTCGAGCCGCCCCATCCGGACTTCATTCGCTGCGGCGGCGCTGACTTTCAACACCTGACGTATGACGGCCAGCTCGAGGCCAAGGTGGGCATCGTCGAGGACTGTTTGCGCCGAATCGGCCGGATTGATCCGCCAGGGCCGATCTCGATCATCCCCTCGCCGCAGGTGTGGAACTACCGGGCGCGTGTCGAGTGGCAGCACGATGCCCAAGCAGGGCGGCTCGGCTATTTTGAGGCCAATTCGCGGACGGTCTGCGACGTCCGACACTGCTCGATGACTGTGCCGGAGTTGAACGATCTTCTCGCTGACCTGCGAAGGCGGCTTGAGGTGGGGGAGCTTCCGGCCGATGTGAAGGAGTTTCATGCGGCGTCCGGGGATGGAGGGGTCGCTCTCTCGCCACCGTTGAACGCTGAACAGGGGACGGAGTTAGAGCGGGTGATCGCTGATGAGCGGTATCGCTTCGACGCGGAAACGTTCTTCCAGGTCAATCCGTTCGTGTTGGATTCGCTTGTCCGGGAGGCGCTGCGCTTCACGGGTGCAGCGGTGGGACACGAAGAGACTGTGGACCGGGCGGGACGTGCGCGTGGGCTGGCGGTCGATCTGTTCTGCGGCGTCGGTCTCTTTACGGTGCCACTGGCGCGTCGTTACCGGCGAGTGATCGGGATTGAGTCTCATCGCGGCGCGGCCGCATTCGCCACCCGGAATCTCGAGGAGGCCGAGCAGCGCTATGCTCGCGTCGAAACGGCGCGGGTCGACGAGTGGCTTCGTGCTCGCGCGGGCCGCCTGGCTCCGGCCGCCTTTGTTCTGCTCGATCCACCTCGAACCGGGATTGACCGGGCGACAATTGCCGGTTTGCTTCGTCTTCGAGCGCCCCTGCTGACCTATGTCTCCTGTGATCCCGCGACGCTGGCGCGGGACCTCCGCGGCCTGCTCGACGGCGGCTACCGTCTCGATGCCGTTGTTGCCCTCGACCTCTTTCCGCAGACCCACCATGTCGAAGTGGTTGCCCACCTCCTTCGGGAGGAGGACGGGGTGGACGCGGCCTAGCTCCTCTCCGGGCCGTTGCAACCCTCTCCTCCCCGGGGTTCGATCAGGCGAGACTCCGTTCGCCTGGACTAGGTTGACGTGTCCACCTGGGCGGCGGTCCATGGCCTCCGATCTGCGACATATGACCTAGCAGGGGTCTTCCTTCTCTCGCTCTCGCAATAGGTGAAGGAAGCACTTGGTGGTCGCCGGTTGGGAACCACGAATGAGGATATGACGACGATGCCAAGGGAGGACCAGGAAGGACGCGATCCGACCGAGATGGGAGCCCGGGAACGCGGTCCAGTGGCGGAAATTCGGGTGCGACTGCTCAGCCTTGCCGATGGTGAGGCTGAGATCGAGGTCGCGATCGACCCAAACGGCGAGTTGGCGGCCGCCTATGGGGAGGGCGACGAGCGAGAGGACGCCTACCAGCGCCTCTATGACACGGTCCAACGCGAACTAGGTGATGCCCTCCGCGTTCTCGCCGAGGGTGAGCCTGCCCCATCATGATCTGGTGTGCCATTGGGAGGCTGATCGCCGGGTTCGTTTATGCCGCCACACTTCTTCCTCGTCGGCCTGCGACCTCACGAGGTCAGGGCAGGCAGATCACTCTTGCTGCTCAGGGGGACTGCAGCAACGCGTGAAAGTGTGCTAATCGCTTCTCGCGTGACACGTCCCCGCTCGCTCACCGATACTTCAGCAGCCGGGAAGGCGCGAGAGACGCCACCGAGTCTAGAGGAACAGGCCTGGCAGCACGGAAGCGGATAGGGTAGGCCGAGGTTGAGCACCGTATCAGAGCAACGCGCCATTCAGCAGCACGCCGGGCGTGATTTTGCCTCCGTCGACGAACTCGAGCGGGCGTTGCGCGGTGAGAAGTACGTCACCGAGCGTGGCCTGGCGACCACGCTCTACCTGACACTGCGCCTCCGCAAGCCGCTCCTCCTTGAGGGTGAGGCCGGCGTCGGAAAGACGGAGATCGCCAAGACCCTGGCTGCTATTCTGGAGACGCCGCTCATTCGTCTCCAGTGCTACGAGGGCCTGGACGCAAGTTCCGCCATCTACGAGTGGGACTACCCCCGTCAGATGCTGTATCTCCGGACCATCGAGGCGACCGGGGGTCAGGACGTGGAGCAGGCCCGCCGGAACCTGTTCGGTGAAGAATTCCTGCTCAAGCGGCCGCTGCTCCAGGCGATCGACATCGCCCATGACCGCTCTCCCGTCCTTCTCATCGACGAGGTGGACCGGGCCGACCAGGAGTTGGAAGCGTTTCTGCTGGAGCTACTCTCCGATTTCCAGGTGACCGTGCCGGAGCTCGGCACGATCCGGGCGGAGCACGTCCCGATCGTGATCCTCACCTCGAACCGCACCCGCGAGATCCACGATGCGCTCAAGCGGCGCTGCCTGTACTACTGGATTGACTTTCCGACGTTCGAGAAGGAGTTTCGCATCCTCGCCGCCAAGGTGCCGGAAGCCCCGGAGCGTCTTGCCCGGGAGATCTGCGGCTTTACGCAGGGCCTCCGGGAAGTGGATCTGTTCAAGCCGCCCGGAATGGCGGAGACCCTGGATTGGGCCCAGGCCTTGCTCGCCCTTGGTACCCGCGAGCTCCACGACACCGTCGTGGACGAGACCCTCGGCGTGATCCTCAAGTACCAGGAGGATGTCGACCGGGTCCGGGGCGACGTTGCCGCTCGCCTGGTCGCGCGGGCTGCCCGCCTCACGGCAGGCTGAGTCCGCGTTGGCTCGAGGATCGGAAGCCGTCTCCGCCGATACGCTGCTCCGCAACCTGCTCACGCTGGGGCGGGAGCTGCGGGATGCCGGGCTGCCCCTTGGATCCGGTCAGGTGATGAATCTCGTCGAGGCCGTGGCCACCGTCGACCCGCGGAAGCAGGGCGATGTCTATCACGCCGCCAAGGCGACCGTCGTCACGAGGCCTGAGCATATCCCCCTCTTCGACGCCCACTTTGCCCGCTTCTGGCGCCGCCTTGCCGACGAGATGGAACTCCCGATCGAGGCCTATCTTTCGAGTAGTGACCCCGAGAGCGTCCCGCTCAATGATGCCGCGAAGCCGCCCGGCAAGCAGGAGCGTCGTGGGGGCCAAACGGCGAACAACCAGGAGCGGACGATTCTCGCGGTTGAGGGCAGCGACGAGGCGGAGGCCGGCGAAACAGAAGACCTCGAGGTGCCGCCAGAGGACGTGCTGATCTTCAGCGCGAGGGAGGCCCTCCGTCGCAAGGATTTCGCCCAGTTCTCGCCCGAGGAGATCGCCGAGGCGCGGCGGGTTATCGAGGGGATGACGTGGCGGCTGGGAATGCGGGAGACCCGCCGCCGGGAGCGAAGCAACCAGGGTGCCTTTATCGACCAGCGTGCAACCTTGCGCCGGAGCCTTCGGCACGGCGGGGTGCCCGTGGATCTGCGGCACCGGCGACGCAAGGAACGCATGCGGCCACTGGTATTGCTCTGCGACATCTCCGGTTCAATGGACCGCTACAGCCGTCTCCTGCTGCGATTCGTCCATGCCCTGGAGCATGGGCTGGAGGCGGTTGAGGTTTTCGTCTTCGGCACCCGCCTCACCCGGATTACCCGGGAGTTGCGCCGCCGTGACGTGGACGATGCGATTGCCGAGGTGACCAAGTCGGTGGAGGACTGGTCGGGCGGCACCCGGATCGGGGAGTCCATCAAAACGTTCAATTACCGCTGGAGCCGGCGGGTGCTGCGTTCTGGCGCCACCGTGGTCGTGATCAGTGATGGATGGGATCGTGGCGACCCAGCCCTCCTGGCAGCCGAAATGGCGCGTCTCCAGCGCTCCTGCCGGCGCTTGGTCTGGCTCAATCCTCTCCTCGGTGCCCCGGGGTACCAGCCCCTGACCCAGGGGATCCGGGCTGCCTTGCCTTACGTCGATGAATTCCTGCCGGTCCACAACCTCCAGAGCCTCGAAGCCCTCGCCCAGTTGCTCGGCGCCGTCGCCGACCGCCCTCCCGTCCGCAAGCACGTGCCGTTAGCTTCCGCTCACGGTCGCACTTCCGGCTTGGCTAGGTCCACAAGCATGCGCGGCGCGTGAGGGCGCCGGAGCCGCGGGCGACCGTTCCTTTGTCTACCTGTTTCGCGTTGGCGGTCATGCTTCGCAGGACCCTTTGCTATACTTTCGATAGTCAAGGGTTGACGATAGAAAGGATCGGGGCAGGCTCGTGAAGGACGTGATGCCGGAGATCGATGCCTGGCGAGCGGGTGGAAACCGGATCGCCTTGGCGACGGTCGTCAAGGTGGAGGGGTCGGCGCCGCGCCCGGTTGGGGCAGTCATGGCGGTTTCAAGCGGCGGAGACCTGACGGGCTCCGTCAGCGGTGGCTGCGTCGAAACGGCAGTCTTCGAGGAAGCACAGGACGTTCTCAAGACGGGCACCCCCAAGCTCCTCCGCTACGGAATCACGGACGAGATGGCGTGGGATGTCGGACTCGCTTGCGGCGGGACCATCGAGGTGTTCGTCGAGCCACTGCCCGAATGAGCGTGACGAGCACGACCGGCACCGGCCTGTTTGACCGGCTGAAGGAGGCGCTTGCGGCAGGAAGACCAGTGGCGGTGGCGACCGTGATCCGAGGTGAACCCCTCGGGGCGAAGCTGCTGGTGCTGCCGGATGAGGTTGTCGGCTCCCTCGGCGATGCGAAGTTAGACGAGGAGGTCCTCGCCGACGCGCAGACCCTCCTGGCCTCGGAGCGGTCGGAGACGCGACGTTATGCCGTGGTGGGCCGTGAGGATGGGGTCGAAGTCTTTGTGGAGGTCCACCCGCCTCCGCCGACCCTACTGATCTTCGGCGCCGTCCACGTTGCTCAGGCTTTGACCCGGTTCGCGAAGGCGCTCGGCTTCCGCGTCATCGTCACTGATGCGCGAGCAAAGTTGGCAACACCGGAGCGATTCCCGGAGGCTGACGAGATCGTCCAGGCCTGGCCGGACGACGCGCTGAGCCAGATCGCCGTCCAGCCCAACACCTACGTCGCGATCCTCACCCACGACCCGAAGTTCGACGAGCCTGCATTGCTCGGCACGCTGGAGACCCCTGCCCCCTACATTGGGGCCGTCGGTAGCCGCGGCACGAACCGGGATCGCCGTCGCCGTCTCCTCGACGCCGGGGTGCCGGAAGAGCGCCTGAGGCGTATTCACGGCCCGATCGGCCTCGATATCGGGGCGGAAACGCCGGAGGAGATGGCCATCAGCATCCTGGCCGAGATCATTGCCTCTCGCCACGGCCGCTCTGGCGGCCCTCTCACCACCGCATCGGGTCCGATCCGCGGCCCGCTCGACGCGGTCTCACAGATTGTCGATCCCGCGAGCCCCGTCACCGCCGCCGGGAGGGTGTCGACTGAGTCATAGCCAGGGTTCCGTTTCTGGAGTCGTGCTGGCGGCTGGTGGATCGTCGCGGCTCGGGCGTCCGAAGCAACTCCTTCCCCTCTCCGGTCGCCCCATGCTTGCGCATGTGCTCAAGCATGCCGCCGCGTCAACGCTAGACGAGGTGATTCTGGTCCTGGGGCATCAGGCTGAACGCATTTCGGCGGCGGTGGGCGAGTGGGGACAGCGGGTCGTCGTGAACCCCGAGTATGCGACCGGCCAAAGCACGTCGCTCCGGGCCGGCTTGGTTGCGATAAACCCGGATGCCGCAGCAGTGGTCTTCCTGCTGGGCGATCAACCCCAGGTTCTCCCTCAGACAATCGACGCGCTCATCGACGCGTTTCGCACTCGTGCAGCCTCGATCGTGCTCCCGACCTATGGTGGCGTGGGTGGCCACCCGATCCTCATCGCCCGACCGCTGTTTGAGGAACTGCAGTCTGTCAGCGGCGATCGCGGGGCCCGCGACGTGATTCGCTCCCATTCGGATGCCGTCCTTCAGGTTCCGGTGAGCGGCACGTTGCCGAGGGACGTGGACTCCGAAGAGGATTACGCGGCGCTGCTTGCTAGGTGGCCTGCAGTGGACGACATTCCCCTCCTTGGCGACCCCAGGTTGTCATAAAAGCCGACAACAAAAGCCGCCAGACCGAGGATTGCGGGTCGAGTCTGCTCACCTTCCTCGGGATGCTGGCCGGCACCAGCGCCTGAATGGTGATCTGGCGCACGTTGTCTGGTGGTGACCGCCCAACCCACGGCATCGGAGTTGCAGAACGGCGCCAGGGCGATCCGCCGGGGGTCGCGATGTCACGGGGTGACGATGCGGAACTCACCGGTTTTGCCATACGTCAGCATTGTGGTTGCCGCGATCTTAGGGGC
>JALYMD010000586.1 GCA_030773875.1 Chloroflexota bacterium
CGACAGCGCCGTGACGAGTCAACGTCACGGCGCTGTCTAAGAGGTGAAGGAACTGATGCCCGGCTCGCCAAGCCGGGGAAGGAGGCTTACATGAATGTTAGCATAACCGAAGGTCAAAACACAAACCCGCGACCGACCATGAGGATTGGGAGTCTGCAATCCTCATCATCTGTCGTTGAGGCGGACCTGAGCCAAACGTCCTCGTACCGCATCGCCTTCGATGCGTTCAGTGGGGCTACCGACCACCGTCTCTGGTCGCTCCGGCACCGGTTGGTGAAGCTCATCACAGAGGCCAGGACCGATGCCGAGCGGCGGACGCTGCGGGCAAGGCTGCAAGCGGTGGCCGACATTCTCCACGGGAGGATGACCGAGTTTGAGGCCGGGACCCGGTGTGACCCGCGTGCCGCGCTGGCCGACTCGGACGGCCCGGTGCCTGCCGCGACGCCGGAGGAGGAGGAGACTGCCCGGCTTGCCTGGTTGCACGACGGCCTGTTCGCGGATGAGTCCACGGCAGCGGTGCAGGAGGCGGCGGACGGCTCCCGGTGGATGCTCGCGCAGGTCCTGAGCCGACCCAACGTAGACCACCCTGACCTCCCCGGCATCCTGCGAAGCGTCATCCACGAGGCGGAGCGGGAACTGGCGAAGCGCCGCACTCCGGCCACCCCCACCCGCCTCAGCGTGGATGCCAAGGAAGTCAAGCGCCGCCTTGACCTGGCGGGCTTCATCGCTCACCGCTCACCGGGCACCGTCTTTGAGTCCCGTCGTGACGGCACCAAATGGGCCTCCTGCCCCCTCCCCGGTGACGATGACCGCACCCCATCCTTTGCGGTCTACCCGGATGGACACTATTTTTGCTACGGCTGCAACCGTGGCGGTGACTTATTTTCGTTCGTGATGCTGTGGGACGGCCTCAGCTTCAAGGAGGCAACCCGGCTGTTGGCGTGGGAAGCCGGTCTTGGCCCCAACCCCGACGCTCCCGGTGCAACCCCCGCTCCAAGCTCCCCACTCCCCGCCGCTCCGGCCCCCGGTTTCCGCCCGGTCAGGAAGGGAGGCGGGCGTGGTCGTTGACTTTCCGGCAATCACGACCGCCAACGGCACGGAGCCAACGGAGGCAAGCACCGCCGTCTGGACGCACGATGCCCTCCTGGCGGCCACCTTCCCCAAGCCCAAGCCGCTCATTCGGGGCATCTTGGACGAAGGCTCCATCAACTCGTGGAGCGGGCCCGGTGGGATCGGCAAGAGCCTCCTGGCGCTCGATGCGGCCCGGTCCATCGCGGGCTGCCAACGGTTCCTTGACAGCATCCCGACCGCGCTGGGGCCGGTGCTGCTGATTGACCAGGAGTCAAGCCCGGCGATGCTCCAAGACCGGCTCCGGCTCATGCAGCAGGCCCGACCCATCCCGGAGCGGAGCCCGCTGACGGTCGTGGTTCCGGAGGCGGACGTGCGGCTCGATGAGGCGGTGGGCTACGCCCAACTGGATCAGTGGATGCGGCAGTACCAGCCGGTCCTCACGATCTTGGACTCCTTCACGCGGTTTCACTCCGCCAACGAGAACGATGCGATTGAGATGGCTGGGGTCAATCGGAACCTCCGCCAGCTTGTCCGCGACCACGGCACGGCGGTCCTCTTGATTGACCACACGCGCAAGCCGGGGCTCAACGACAGCCCGGAAACCAGGCTCCGAGGCAGCACGGAGAAACGGAACATCCTCGACACCGGGCTTGACATTGCGGCTCCCCGGCCAGAGGAGCCCGTCCTGACGATCACCATGACGAAGCGGCGCTGGGCCGCTCCGCTCCCACCGTTCAGCGTCCTCGTCGTGGCCGATGACCGAGGGCTCCGGCTGGTGCATGACGGCGAGGCGGCAACCTGGAGCGGCATTGACACGGGCAACAAGATCGTGCAGGCGGTCAATGACCTCCGCACCCACCGGGGAGCGGACAGCGCGGATATCAAAGGGATCATGGCCCTGCTGGGCATCGCGGAGGGCACGGCCCGGAGCCACCTAACCCGGCTCGTGCAGGCTGGCATCCTCAGCACCCGGCAGGTTCCCTCCGGTGGTGGCCGACCACGCACGGTCTATGACCCGGAGGGTGGCCGTGAGTAGGCACTTTACGCGGGACTTTCCGCGACTTTCCGCGACCGCTAAAAGCCCGCGAAAAGGGCAAGCAGGACTTTCCACTTTCCCTTTCCTCTTTAGAGGGAAAGTGGAAAGTAAAGCCCCCTGCGAGAAGGTTAGGGACCTTCCCGGACCCTTCATTGATCCTCTCTCAGATCACCCCGCGAGGGGCGAGAAACGAACCGGATGCGGGTGGCGCGGACGGTCCCCGCCGGCCGGTCCGTGACTAACGGCAGACGCGAACACGAGCAAGGAGAACCGCGATGAGCCTGAATTCTGAGTATCAAGCTGCTGCTTCCCGGATCACCGTCGCCCGCCGAGAACCGAGTCCTGAGGAGGCGTTGCGGCAGCGCCAGGAGGAAGCTGCCGCTGCCCTACGGGAACGGCAGGCCGCAGCGTACGAGAGCGAGAACCGCCGGCTCCAGGACGAGCACATCGCCCGCGTCAACGCGGCAGCCGAAGCCGACCGCCAGCGATTGGAGCAAGAGCGGGTGGATGCCGTGCGGAATCAGCTCCGCGCCCGCTTCTTGGCGCTAACCGGCGCGACCGAGGCGCAGTTTGAGCGGGAGTTCCCGGCGCTGCTGCGCGAGTGGCAGCGGGAGCAGATGCGGGATGACCCGGTGCAGCGAGAAAAGGCCGCAATGCGAGCAAGCGGCCGCTACAACCGTTTCTGACCGGAATGCGCTGCCGGACCGGAGCCGTTGCCGCAGGGGTGACGGACTCCGGGGCCGAGGCCAGGGAAGCCGACATGAACCGACCGAACCCGACCGATAGCCCAAAACTGACCCCCCGGCAGAGCAAGGCGGTCATGGCGCTCCTCTCCGGGTTCACCGTGGCCCAGGCCGCAAAGGAGGCGGGCGTCACGCGACAGACCGTCAGCGAGTGGCGGCGGTTGCCCCATTTCAAGGCGGCGCTAGAGGCAGCCGAACGGGACGGCCTGTCCGACCTTAGCAACCTCCTGGGGCAGCTCTCCCGTAATGCCGCCGTGGTCCTGGGGCAGATCATGATGAGCCCAAAGGCGAGTGACGCGGTGCGGGTGCGGGCAGCTGGCCTGATCCTGGCCCGGCGGCTCCAAGCCCTCTCGCTGGTGGACATTGAGCGGGAGTTGCGGAGGTTGGAGGAGGAAGCGGGCACGGGCCTTGCCGAAGGTTGGGGCTGGGGCCGTGACGGGTAGCCATCGGGCCCGGCTCAACCGGCTCTGGCGGCTCCGCTCTGCCCGTCGTGGGACGCTGGCCCTGGCCGACCGGCGGTCGCCCAAGGTGATGCCTGACCTTGACCTCGACTTGATGGTGCAGATGTTCGGACCGACCAGCGTGCTGAGTGGACCAACCGATGCACCGGAGGGCGTGGACCCGGCGGTGCTGGCGGTGTGGAGTTTCAAGATGGAGTTGCGGACCCTGGCGGCCGAGCGCGGCTTGTGCAGAGCGGACGGGACCGCACTGGCGACGGACGATGACAGTGATGGAGGAGGCGACGGTGGAGACTACTGACCCCAACCAGGGTGGGCCGGCGGGCGAGTACGAGCGGTTGCGGGACCGCCTTCTCCGAGATCCGGAGCGTACCTTGGCGGAGCTGCGGGCGTTGAAGCCCAAGCCGGTCCCACTTCCGGACCGAGTAGCAGCCGGCGTAGAGGCGGAGCTTGCAGGGGTTCGCGCCTCGTGCCGGGCAACGGTCCGCAAGTGGCACCGTGAGGAGGCGAGGCGCTACCCGGAGAGCGGCCTAGCGCGGGCACGTTCAATCGTGGAGGAGCATTCCCTTGACCCGTCCGCCTGGTCGCGCCTCCTGAGCGTCCGCAAGCACAACGGGCGGAAGGGCGCGGTTGGCTTCCTCTTGGGCCTGGGCGTCCCGCCGGAAGTCACGCCGGCGATCATGGTCGCGCTGACGGACCGGGCGTGCGGCGTTAGCCGCCGGGATTGACCCTGCGGCCAGTCTGGCCTCGTGGGAGAGTAGCTACAAATCTTTGCTGGAAGTGTCGCTTCCGCCCTTTTTCCGACCGGCGGCCCCATCCGTTCCATGGGAACTCCTGGCCGCCAGGGTGGTCCGCTCCAACGTTGGTAGATGAAGTAAGACCTCATCGGGTGAAAATCCAGCCTCTAGCATTTCTGAGATACGTGTTATTACATGGTCGTCTATCCCGAGATGTTGCAAGTCCGCCAAAAACGCTGAGTGGCTTCCCGACCCAGCGTCACTCACGGGCACCTGCCTTCGCCCCCCGAGCTGCCCGTGCTCCCTCCGAG
>JALYMD010000587.1 GCA_030773875.1 Chloroflexota bacterium
GCGGATCGCCGGTGAGGACCGGCGCCTTCGCTGGCCGTCTGTGGCAATCTGGTTCGGTTCCCCGCATGTGCTTCCACCCGGTCGGCACGAAAAACCCCCGCGGGAGGGGCCCGGCAAGAGGCTCCCGCGGGGGTGCTCAGCGCCCGTTCGGGCGGTGAAGCCGACGTCAGGTGCTTGCCGGGCCCCGACCTCGCTCTACTTGTTCTGCGTGAATGCCGTGGGCACGATGTGAAGACCCGGGACACGGCGGGGCCGAACGCGGAAGACGTTCGGTTGGCCGTGGGATCAGAGTTCCCAGCCGGGAGCGGCGGGGCCCGGGTCGTACGAGCAGTAGGTCCCGGTGCTGACGCAGCGGAGGTGCTGCGCAAGGCTCGGGTGGCTCTCGGCGATCCGCTTGCGGGCGTCCTCGATGAGGTTCCTCACGTTGGTGCGCGCCCGCTCGGCGTCCGAGGCGTCGCGGCGCGGCCAGCCGTGGATGTCAAGGCCGGCTCGCAGCTGCCGCTCAAGGGCCTCGACCTCGCCCTCGATCCGCACCAGCTCTGCCTCGTCCCCCAGTTCTTCCGCCAGCTCCCGTCGCTCCCGCAGCTCGCGCAACCGTTGCCCGTATTGGGCCCTCGCCTCGTCGTCGAGCCGGGGGCCCGCGTCACCGAACCCGGCGGTGCGGAGCCCCTGCTCCGCGCGTTCGCGCTCGGTGACCCGTTGGAGTGCGCCACTCGCCGCCGGCCCGCCCTCGACCGCCCGGACCATGTCCAGCACGTGGACCTTCTCCCCCGGGCGCGCGAGCAGGTGTGCGAGGTAGCGCAGGCCCTTCCGGTCCTTGAGGCGGGTAGGATGGCCCCCGAACTCGAGCGTCCAAGCCTCGCCCTCGCGGCGGAACACGCTGCGCTGGACCGCCGGGGCGCCGGGCGGGGACGAGAGGTGGAGCGGGGAGGGCGCGCCCGTGGCCTCGATATGGGTCCGTTGCCACTCGGCGAACGAGCGCAGGTATGGCTCGAAGGTGGCCGCCATCGGCCGTTTGATGCGGACCGTGACCACAACCTCCTCGCGGAAGTCGTTCTCGAGCGCCGCGTTGACCCGGTATTGGAACTCCTCCCAGAACGCCCGCTCCCGCTCCTCGAGCGGCCAGAAGCCGTCCAGGGCGGCGTCGAGGACCGCTTGCTGCGGATGGCCGACGGCCTGGAAGTACGACTCGACGGCTGCCAGGTCCGTTCCCGCCAGCGCCTCCTCGACCCCCGATTTGGTCCGGTCGAAGGTCCCGACGCGCAGCTCCTTCTCGACGTGGCCCACCACGCTCAGGAGCGCCGAGAGCGTGCCCGGCACCTCGTCTGGGGGGCGCAGCGCATAGGGCGGCACGACGTAGTCCCCGAGCCCGGCCTGCCAGTACAGCTCCTCGACCTCCAGGGAGCGCTGCACGTCCGACCACAGGAGCGCATCGGTGAGGATCCGGAGCACGGCGGCCCAAAGGGCGTCAGCCTCACCGGACCGCAGGCAGCGGGCGCAGGTTGCGACGACGTCGTGCTTCACCTGAAAGAGCGTAGTGCGACCTTGCTCAAGCCGGGCGGCAACGTCCGGCGGCATCCCCTCGATGAAGGGGGCCTCCTCGTAGGGGCACACTTCGACGGGGGCCGGGTCCTCGAACGACCGGACCACCCACGGTCCGTCCTTGCTCCACGGCAAGGGGCGCGCCGTCCTCGACCAGACGTGGCCGTAGACGGGGTTGCCGCCGTCGTCGCTGGGCAGCAGGCCCTCCTCGTAGTGGAGCATCGTCCTGTGCAGCGTCAGGCTGGTCTGGACGTGGTCGGCCGGCAGCGCGGGGTCGGGGGGCGGACCGAAGGCGCTCACCGGGAGCTTGGTCGGCGACAGGGGGGTCAGGTGCCAGTCGAGCCACGGCGAGCGCGCGAACCCGGTCCGTGGGTAGCCAGTCCGGACCAGCGAGTCACGGTTGCGCTCCAGGTGCCGCCCGAAGGCGCCGAGCAGGTCCGCCAGTTCGCAGATGGTGTAGGACGGGCTGGTCGGGTCGGCCAGGTAGGAGACCAGTTGGGCCCGCCGCGAAAGGGCGATCGGGTCCGCCCGCTCGAACGCCGAGAGCGCATCCTCCGGCGGCAGGTAGGCGAACGCCTCGTCGAGCGAGCGGTGGAACCGCAGGCCGTCGAGCAGGTTGTCCTGCCCAGGAGCCGGGGGAGGGAGCGGCCGGCCGTAGGCGTCGGTTGCGGTAGCCCGCATGATGCAGTACACCCGTTCGGGGTCCAGCCCGTGCCCCCGGGCAAGCGCGTCCGCTTCGATCCGAATGGCCTGACCGGCGAAGTCGTACGGCGCCGGACAGTCCGAGTTGTCTCGGGGCACGAGTTGCGGATCCTCCGGGCGAGGGTGGTTTGTCGGCGACCACCGACGATAGTCGGGGCTGAACAAGGCGGGGCAACACGGAGTCTAAGCGGTGTTCGAACCGTCTGCCACAGAGTAACCCGTAGAGCACAGTTCGTGGACGCGGGAGGTTGACCGAGGCCGGCTGGGGAAACGTCACACACTATCGTGTCCCCGGGGACGGCAGGTCGGACGCTAACGTATCAGGGTATCGACCCCGCCTCAGCGGTATTGGGGAGCTGCTCTGCTGCTGGCAACCGGGGCACGTCTTGTGGCTGGATGCGGGCTAGCCCGGATGCTCGACCGCCGAGTAGCGCGGGTAGCCGCCGCGGCGTTTCGGCGCGTGGTGCGAATAAGTGACGGCGGGTAGTGGGGCAAGGGCCGGCATGGCCGGGACGCGTGGGTGCTCCAATGACAGACGCGGTCCTTCCTCGACCACGTTTGGGCGGTCGACGAGCGGTGCTGCCCGCTCTTCGTGGCGGCGGTGACGACCGGGCTGCGGCGGGCGGACGTGGACCTGTACGCCGGGACGCTGCGGGTGCGGCACACCTTGCAGCGCATCGACGGGGCGTGGCGGTTCGTGGAGCCCAAGAC
>JALYMD010000588.1 GCA_030773875.1 Chloroflexota bacterium
GCGGGCGACGCATGCATCGCCCCTACCCGACGCAGCGTCATTGACGGTCCACTAGCCGACGATGATGAGCTCCCGCGTCGCGTTGTTCAGCCGCTCGCCGCCGGTGTCGGTGCAGAGCACGGCGTCCTCGATCCGGACCCCGAAGCGGCCCTCCAGGTAGATGCCGGGCTCGTCGCTGAAGACCATGCCGGCCCGCAGCGGCAGATCGTTGCCGGCGACGAGGTAGGGCTCCTCGTGGACGTCCAAACCGAGGCCGTGGCCGACGCGATGCAGGAACGCCGCGCCGTACCCCTCCCCCGCGATCAGGTCTCGCGCCGCCTCGTCCAGCGCCTCGCACGGCACACCCGGCCGTACCGCGTCGAGGGTGGCCTGGTTCGCGCTGTAGACGATGTCGTAGACGCGGCGGAACTCGTCAGACGGCTCCCCGACGTGGACCGTGCGGGTGACGTCGGAGTAGTACCCTTCGATGGTGCCGCCCCAGTCGAAGATCACCGCGTCGCCCGGCTGAATCACCCGGTCGCTCGTGGCGTGGTGGGGAGAGGCGGAGTTGGGCCCGCTGGCGCAGATGCCCCAGCCCCCCGTCACGCCGCGCTGCCGGGTCAAGGCGGAGAGCCGTTCCAACGCTTCCTGCTCTGTCTGACCCGCGAGCGGCTGGGTGATGAACTCCTCCCAAGCGTCGTCGGTCCGCCGCGCCGCGTCCTGCAGCAGTTCGAGCTCGCGGAAGTCCTTGATCATCCGGAGCGTCCGCATCGCTGGGGTGGCGGAGATCCAGGTTGCCCCCGGCATCGCCGACTGGAGGCGCAGGAGGAAGACGCTCCAGAGCTGGTCCCCGACCGCGACCGTCTTGCCGGCAACGCCACCCGCCAGGGTGGCTACCAGATCCGCCGGCGGCTGGGTCTCCTCCCAGGCGTGGACATCCACAAGATCGCGCCGATCCGCCACGGTCGGCGCCTCGAGGACCGGCACCACCACCCTCGGGTTGCCCTCGCTCGGCAGGAGCAGCAGCGTCAGCCGCTCGCTGAGGTGGGCCTCGTGACCGGTGAGATACCGGAAGTCGGACGAGGGGCCGACCAGCAGCAGGTCGACGCCCTGCCGAACCAGCTCCTCCTGCGCGCGGCGCAGGCGGTCAGCGTAGATGCCCAATTCGGTGGCGGTGGTCGCCATCTCGGTCCTCCTGGTAGGGATGATTTCGACACGATCGTGGCCGGTGTCCAGCACGCGGAGCGCCGATTCTAGCATCGCGGTCCGACCCTGCCTCCGTACTTCGATGATGCTTGCACGGGAGTTGCGTGGGCCACCGGCGACTGGACTGGCGCGCCTCGTGCTACCCGTAGGGGATGCCAGGCTGGGTGCGGCACGGTGAACCGAGAGCGACGGCGAGCGGTGCGGCAACGCTGTTCCGGAGGATTGCGATGCGCAAGATGACCACCGCTGGGGCGGTCGCCGCAGGGGTCGTGGCCGCGGGGGCCGGGCCGCGCCTCGCTGCGACCGGCAGGAAACGGCGGCGGCACGAGAGCGAGACCGAGGCGGCGTACCGCACCGCCGCCCACCGCACCCTGATCCTCGGTGGCGGCTTTGGCGGCCTGGCGACAGCGCTGGAGTTGGACCGGAGGATCGGAGGCCGCGCGGACACCAGCGTGCTCGTCGTCGACCGGGACAACAACCTGCTCTTCACCCCGCTGCTCTGGACCGTGGCCGACGGCCGCGCGGGCGCGAACAACGTCACCGTTCCGATCCGCGCCTTTCAGCGGGACCGGGCGTTCCACGTCCTCCATGCAGAGGTAGAGGCCGTTGACCTGGACCGGCGGGAGGTCCGAACCTCGGCCGGCTCCCGCCCCTACGACGTTCTGGTCATCGCACTCGGCAGCGTCACGGCGGTGCCGGACCTGCCCGGACTACGGGAGCGGGCGCTCCAGTTCGCCACGCCCTCGGACGCGATCGAGCTGCGCAACCACCTGATCGACGCCATCGAAGCCGCCCACCAGACCGACAACCCGGCCGAACGCCAAGAGTGGCTGACGTTTGTGGTTGGGGGTGGAGGAGACACCGGGATCGAGCTGGCGGCGACGATCCATCAGTACATCTTCCAAGGGCTGCTAGCCGAGTACCCCTGGCTGTCCGATGCCCCCGTCAGGGTGATTGTCGTCGGCCGCGCCAACCGCCTGGTCCCGATGAGCAACGTCCACACCTCCTCCGCCGTCGAGCGCCTGCTGCGGGAGGATGGCGTCGAAGTGCTGACCGGCGCCTCAATTGACTCCGTAACCGACCGGGCGGTGATGACTTCCCGGGGCGAGATTCCGGCGCGCACCCTCTTCTGAGCGGCGGGGATCTCCGCGCCGCCGGTTGTCCGGGACCTTCCGGTGGAGCACGCGCGGAACGGCGCCATCGTGGTCGATAGCAATCTCCGGGTGCCTGACCACCCCGAGGTCTACATCGTGGGAGACTCCGCCTGGGCGTTCGACGCCGATACTGGAGAGCCCGTGCCGCCAACCGCACAGGCGGCTAGTCACGAGGGGGAATACGTCGGCATGGCGATCGCCGAGCGGTTGGCCGGCCGCGAGCCGCCCAAGTTCCGCTTCAAGACGCGCGGGCACCTGGCCCTGCTCGGCGGGCGCAGCGGCGTCGCCGAGATCAGCAACCGCACGATCACGGGCTTTCCGGCCTGGCTCCTCTGGCATGCCTACTACCTGGCCCGGATCCCCTCCTGGCGCAACCGGATCCGCCTCGCCCTGGACTGGCTGCTGGCCGGGTTGACCGGCCGCGAAACCGGCCAGCTCCGTCTCAGCACGGGTTCAGGTTCAGCTCGTGATGGATGAGCCCGCTACAGCGAGAGGACAGGCACCTTGCCTGCCCCGGCATCGACAATGGCCTCACGCGGCGGCCGGACAAAAGGCTCCATAGTCGTGGCCACCACTGGAATCACTGATCGACCCCGCCCCTGAGCTGCGGTCGGCGAAGGTGGGGTGCAATGACCGAGGTGCCTATTCGCGTTGAAGGATCGATCGACGGGAGGGTGAATGACGGCAGCGGCGGGGTCCACAAGGACGGAGGGTCCTCAACAACCGGTCACGGTGGTGATCACGTCCCCCTTAGAAACGGAGCATGCGGCACGGATTGCCGCCGCCTACCCAGATCGGGTCGAGATGGTCCACCGGCCCGATCTTCTGCCGCCGCCCAGGTTCATCGCTGACCACGGTGGCGATCCGGCGTGGAGGCGGACGCCCGAGCAGGAGGCCGCCTGGCAGGAGCTGCTGGAGCGGGCGGAGGTGGTTTGGGATTTCCCGGCGGGCGTCAACGACCTGCGAGACATCGCGCCGAAGCTGCGCTGGGTGCAGACAACCTCGGCCGGGGTGGGCCAGGTCGTCAAGCGGCTGGGCTTGGGCGAGAGCGACCTCATCGTCACCACGGCCAGCGGCGTCCATGCCCGCCCGCTCACGGAGTTCGTCTTTGCCGCGCTCCTCTCCCACGTCAAGCGCTTCCCGCACCTCCGGGCAGAGCAGCAAGCTCACCGCTGGGAACGCTTCTGCGCGACCGAGTTGCAGGACCACACGATGGCCATCGTCGGACCGGGCCGGATCGGGCGCGAAGTGGCCCGGATCGCCCGCTGCTTCGGCATGACGGTCTGGGCCATGGCACGGGACAATGCCCCGGGCCGGGCAGAGCAGCTTGGGGTGGACCGTCTCTGGACCCGACCCGAACTGCGGGAAATGCTGGGAAGGGCCGACTGTGTGGTCCTCTGCACCCCGCACACGCCGGAAACGGAAGGGCTGATCGGGCGAGAGGAGATCGCTTCCCTCAAGCCGGGCGTGGTGTTGGTCAACATCGCTAGAGGGGTCGTCATCGACGAGGACGCAATGATCCAGGCGCTGCGCGACGGCCGGATCGGGTTCGCCGCCCTGGATGTCTTCCGGACCGAGCCGCTCCCGCCGGATTCGCCGCTTTGGGACCTGCCCAACGTGCTGGTCTGCCCCCACTCCGCCTCCACCGCCGACACCGAGAACGCAAAGATCACCGACCTCTTCATTGCCAATCTCGGTCACTACCTCGCTGGCGCGTACGACCGAATGGAGCCGCAGCTCGACAAGCGGCGGCTGTATTGACGAACCCACGCGACGCCGGGCGCGGGATGGAGCCCAGAGCGACGACTGAGCCGAGCCGCGTGGAGTTGCCCCAGCGCGCCCATCGGGAAGCCGTCGTGAACGGGGTGCGACTCCACTACGTGGTAGCGGGAGCAGGTCCCCTCGTGCTGTTGCTGCACGGGTTTCCCGACTTCCACGGAGGGTGGAGGCACCAGATCCCTGCCCTGGCCGCCGCTGGGTTTCGCGTGATCGCCCCGGACCTGCGCGGCTACAACTGGTCCGGCAAGCCGTCGGGCGTGGCCGCTTATCGCGTTGAGTGCCTGGTGGACGATGTCGTCGGGCTCATCCGGCACGCCGGCGAGGAGTCAGCGGCGCTGGTGGGTCACGATTGGGGCGGCGCGATCGCCTTCGAGGCGGCGATGAGCTATCCAGGGACCATTCAGCGCATCGCCGTTCTCAATGCGCCGCACCCGGGGAGGTTCGCCCGGGAGTTGAGGTCCTTGGACCAACTCTGGCGCTCCTCCTACGTCCTCGCCTTCCAGGCACCAAGGCTGCCGGAGGCGATCTTGCGGGCGCGGAACTTCGCGCTGCTGCGCCGGGTCTTCCGTCGTGACCCCTGCCGGCCGGGCGCGTTCACGGAGGACGACATCGAGGCCCACATCGCCGCGCTCTCCCAGCCCGGTACTCTGACCGCCGCCATCAACTACTACCGGGCCTCTTTCCGGTCCCGCCTGCGGACGCTTCGGCGTTCCCACCCAATCAACCAACCGGTGCTGCTCATCTGGGGCGCCCAAGATCGCTACCTCCGCCGCTCACTGACCGAGGGCTTGGAGAAGTGGATTCCGGGCATCCAGGTCGAGCACCTTCCACATGCCAGCCACTGGGTCCAGCACGACGATCCTGAGCGCGTCAACACCCTGCTAATCGACTTCCTTCGCCGGCCATGACGGCAACGACGGCACCGGGGGTGGCGAAGGACATTGAAGGGGCTATGGCCCTGGTGCTACGCTCACAGTGGCGGAAGAACCAAAGCGTGCGCCATTCCCGCCTGTTCCGGTCGTCCTAGAGCCGCCCAACGACGGGCGAGCGCGATGCCCCGGCGAGCGAGACGCCGTCGACGCGGACGGCCCCGGTTCCGCACCGAACGACGGGACGCGGTTGGTCGACCTGAGGCACGAGGTCGGGACGCAGGACACAGGTCGCATCGCACAAGGGCATGGGGGCGCATGTTGGCGAAGGGGGACACACGGCTGGCGGTTGACCTGGATGGTGTCCTCACCGAGCATCCCCGCCCGCTCGCTGGCGCGGCCTCCGACCGCTTCGGGATCGCGCTGCCCGAGCGAGCGTTCGTCGACTCCGCCGGCCTGCACGTGCCGGATGCCGTCCGGGACTGGGTCTACAGTGACGACGGACCGGCATCCCGGCTGAACCCCG
>JALYMD010000589.1 GCA_030773875.1 Chloroflexota bacterium
GTGGAGTCCTTCTCCCCCAACGACCAGGTGATCTACCAGGCCAATCCGAACTACCGCGACCCGAACAAGCCCTACTTTGCCACCGTCAACCTCAAGGGTGGTGGGGATGCGGCCTCAGCGGCGCGAGCGGTCCTCCAGACGGGTGAGTGGGACCATGCCTGGAACCTCCAGGTGGAGCCGGCGATCCTCGCCGACCTTGAGAAGGGGGGGAAGGGCAAGTTCTACGCCATCCCAGGCACGGACCTTGAGCGGATCAACATCAACCACTCCGACCCCAACACCGAGGTGGAGCGGCAGCGCTCCTACTACAAGCAGCCGCATCCGTTCCTGAGCGACAAGGCGGTCCGCCAAGCGATGAACCTGGCCGCCGACCGGGACACCATCACCACCCAGTTCTACGGCGAGGGCGAGCTGCCCACTCCGGATGTTCTCAACGGCCTGCCGGCCTTTGATTCGCCGAACACCTCGTACGAGTTTGATCTGGACAAGGCTGCGCAGATCCTCGAGGACGCCGGCTGGACGATGGATGGCGACGTGCGGACGAAAGACGGCGTCGAGCTGCGGATCACCTACGCCACGAGCATCAATTCAGTGCGACAGAAGACCCAGCAGGTCATCAAGCAGGCCTTCGAGGAGATCGGAATCAAGGTCAACCTGCAGCAGGTCGACTCCGGGATCTTCTTCGACGGCTCGCCCGGCAACGAGCAGAACATCAACCACTTTTACACCGACATCAACATGTACACCAGTGGCCCCAGCACCCCGACGCCGACGGATTTCATGATCCTCTGGTACGCCGGCCCGGATGCGTCCAACATCGCTCAGAAGGCGAACCGCTGGAACGGCCAAAACGTCTTCCGGTACCAGAATCCCGAGTACGACAAGCTCTACGAGCAGGTGCGCGTCGAGACCGACCTGGAGAAAACGGCCCAACTCTTGATTCAGATGAACGACCTGCTGATCAACGACGTGGCGCTCATCCCGCTGGTCAACCGGGCGGCGGACAAGTACGCGAACTCGAACACGTTGGTCAATGACAACCTGGCCATCAGTTCCTTCGAGCTCAACTACTGGAACATCGCCAACTGGACACGGACCGAGGGCTAAGCGCCCCGCTGGAATCCGGCACAGGTCAAAATCAGAAAGGAGACGGCCCGGGGCAGTTGCCCGGGCCGTCTCCGCTTGTTCTACGGTGTTGCGGCATGCTCGGGCACCGCAAGCACCCGGGGGCGATGCAAGCACGGCTCCTACGAACGCGGTTGTCGGGGGAGAGTCCAGATCAAGGAAGGCGCTGACGACACGCGTCCAGCATCGGCGTAGGGGGCTGCTTGCCGCGCCCTGGCCCCTTCGCCGCCGAGGTCTTCGCCGCCACCGCCCTCGACCCGCTCGCCCTCCGGCTCCCAATCCTGCGCAGCGTGCCGGCACTGGGACGATGGCCAAGGACCTGGCCCGGTCCGCGGCCCATGACCGCACTCGATCGGGGCACTCGTCCCCGACGGAGCGCGCCTGCGCTTCATCCGCCCCGCACGCCGCACCAAGCCCGTCACCTCCAGTCCCACTCCACGGGCTCAGCCGCCCTGCACCGGGCACCTATGTGGTCCCTGCTCCGCCTCAAGCGCGGACCGCCAATGAGTCAGAAGAGGTGGCGGCCCCGCACGCCGGATCAAGGGCAGGCGTTCCTCTACGTGCGAGCGTCTGGCGAGTGGACCGGCTCCTCCGCCCGATGGGACGACCAGGGGCAGAACCGTGTGGGCATCACAGTGGTGCGCCCCGCAACCAGGCATCCGGCCCCAACCGGCATCTTAGGGAAGGACGGCTTGGCGTTTCCGTCTCCACGCCGCCGCGAGGAAGGCGTACGTACAGGTTGACCCTTCCGAAGCGGGCGATGCACACTTCGGCGTTCCAAAAATCCAGGTCGTACGGCGCGTGGGTAGGGTAGATCACGGAGGAGGAGCGAGGCGGATGTCGAAACGGATGAGCGACCGTGGGACGATGCTGTCAGCGGTCCGATCATTAGGGCTGGCAGCCGCGCTGCTGGCAATGCTGACCCTGGGCGGGGTTGGCCGCGCCTCAGCGCAGGACGACGTGGCGAGCCCAGTTGCGAGTCCCACCACGGGTGACTGTGTCGCCAATGAGGGCGAGCCGCCGGCAATGGAGACGGACGGTGAGGAAGCCACCCCAGTAGCTGGCGAGGGGGGCCTGGAGCCGGAGGGCACGCCGGTTGAGGGCGAGGAGGCCGACGCGGCGATCGAGACCCTTGAGAACTACGTTCACTGCTACAACGCTGGCGACTTCGAGACGTTGCTGACGCTGGTCACGGACAACTTCATCGAGACCGAACTCGGGTTGACTGACCGGGATCAGGCGGCCGAGATGGCCGGCGAGATGAATCCCGAGGACGCACCCCAGGTCACTCTTCTCTCGACGGGTAACGTCCAGTCCTATGACGACGGGCGAATGAGCGTCGATGCCGTCTACCTGCTGGGTGAGCACCAGTACGTCAACTCAACCATCTTCATGGTCATGAATGATGACGACGAGTTGTTCCTGGATGAGGAGGTCTACGACCTCCCGCAGCCCGAAGGCGACAGCGTCCTCGTCAGCATCACCATTGAGGACGACACCACCCCGCTGGTCTTCGGTCAGGGCGCCGATGAGGAGACGGGGAATCGGACGATCACGCCGCTGGACGTGATCAACGTCTACGTCGTCAACAATGGCACCGAGCACCACAATGTCTTGGTCTTCCGAACAGAGGAAGGCGCGGTGGGGACGCCGGTCGCCGAGGGCGGCGTGCCGGCAGGCGACGAGTTCATTGGCCAGCTGATGCTCGACCCGGGCGAGCAGGCCACGATGGCGCTGCTCAACCTGCCCGAGGGCGAGTACGTGATCTTCGATCCGGCCGTCGAGGGCTCGGCAGTGGTCCTTGAGGTCGCAGCGGCTGAAGAGGAAGCGTAGACCGGAAGGCCAAAGGGGGTCTTCTGGCGTTCATCCAGCAATGGGCAATGGGCCGTCGGCAACGTGGCCGGTGCTCAGCCCGGCTCCGAGGGGGGCCGGACGGCTCTTCAATGATGGGAGGAACACGTTCAATGTCAGACGCGCAGCAGTCCCAGGGCAAGTTCGCGGCACTGTATTCCGAGTTGAAGGCGGGGGGGCTTTCCCGTCGCGAGTTCATCGAGCGGGCGCTCGCGCTCGGCGTCGGTATGTCTGTCGCGACGTTCCTCGCGAATGTGGCTGAGGCAAGTCCTGGCAAGCCGCGGGCAGGTCACGCGATCGTTGCTCAGAGCGTCGGAGCAGGTGCCCCGGCCGTCGGCACGGAGGGCAAGACCCGGGGCCAGGACGGCGAGTTGCGGCTGCTCCAGTGGCAGGCCCCGACAACACTCAACCCGCATGTCTCCACCGGCACCAAGGACTACCTCGCCGGCACCATCGTGCTTGAGCCGCTGATGAACTACCTGCCCGACGGCAGCATCATCCCGAACCTTGTCACTGAGGTGCCGACGATCGAGAACGGGATGCTGGCCGAAGACCTCAAGAGTGTCACCTTCAAGCTGAAGGAGGGCGTCGTCTGGTCGGATGGGGAGCCGTTCACCGCCGCGGACGTGGTCTTCACGTGGAACTGGATCATGGACCCGGAGAACGCCTCAGTCTCGATCGGGACCTGGGAGCCGATCGCCACAATGGAAGCGGTCGACGATCTCACGGTTCAGGTGGGCTACGAGACCCCTAATGTGAACTGGTACGCCCCCTTCGCTGGGACCGTGTACGGCCCCAATTTGCCCAAGCACGTCCTGGAGGCCGAGGGAAGCGCCGACGCCTTCAACGGCAACCCGATCGGCACGGGGCCCTTCGTGGT
>JALYMD010000590.1 GCA_030773875.1 Chloroflexota bacterium
CCCCTGAAGGGACCCAGCGCACCCTGTGGACCAAAGACGGAAATCCGGCTGCATCGATCGCATCCATCGCTGAATGGATCGATCATACTCGCATTACCCCTCTTCGAGAAAGCGATGCCTCGCAACTTCTTACCGCGCGCGAAGGCGGGGACCCAACCCCGCCAGACGGCCCCGGTAATGGCGCAGGTGTCACTGGAGGCGTGCGGTACACTGCAAAGACACGGGTGACGCATGCGCTCGCGCGGAGCGCCGCCGGGCCTGGAGTTTTCTCATCTTGGAACAGCGTGTCATGCTTCGGAGAAGGTAGCGGGTGGTTCGGATTGCGGCCGTCGGAGACCTCCATATCCGCGCCGGGGTCCCAATCGGGATGGCCGAGGAGCTCCTCGCCTTGCGGGACCAGGCGGACGTTTTGGTGCTTGCGGGCGATATCACCGACGGGGGCCGGATTCCGGAAGTGGAGGCCGCGGCCGAACTATTGCGTCCAGTCGGCTTGCCAATCGTCGCCGTCCTGGGCAACCACGATCGCCGCTGCCTCCGCCGGACAGCCTTCCGGCGGATTTTGGAGAGTGCGGGCGTAACTCTCTTGGACGGCGAAGCGACCGTGCTCGATATCGGCGTGCGACTTGGCTTCGCCGGCGTGGGTGGGTACGGAGGCGGGTTCTGGCCGGACGAGGGTCCCGCGCTGCCGCACCACCGGGCGGCCCAGGCGCTCGCAGTCCGGGCTCGGCGCGAGGCGGTACGTCTCGACCAGGCCCTCTGCCAGCTCGATGCGAAGGTCAAAATTGTGGTGATGCATTACGCACCCACGACATCGACCCTCGGGAGTGAACCGCCAATCAAATATTGGATGCTCGGGAATATCGAGTTGGCCCATGTTATCGACCGGCACGATGTCGACCTCGTCATCCACGGTCATGCCCACCTCGGCAACACCTATGGACAGACCACCGGCGGCACCCCCGTCCGCAATGTCGCAACAACCGTAACCGGCGGACCAATCGTCCACGAGCTGCGAGTTAGGGAGAGCCACCGCCCAATGCCGGTCGTCTATCCGGCCGTCGAGACAGCCACGTGAGCCGCTCCCGATCCGGTCCGTTTCCCTCGCTGAGACGGGCACCCAGCGTTAACGGTCAGATCCGGCTCGATCTTCTCGGCAACCCCTACGGCCCCTCCGTTCATGTACAGGATGCCCTCGCCTCCTGTGATGACCTGCACCAACCGGCCGGGGAGCGGGAAACTCGCCTTCATCTCCGCCTCGCCAACTTGGTCGGCGTTCCGCCCGGCTGGCTGACGCTCGCCAACGGCATCGACGAACTGCTTCAAATGGTCTTGCTCTGGAGGCGGGAGAGCGGCCCGCTTGTGCTCTTTCCGCCCGCGGACCCTCAGGAGGAGCATCGAGCCCGGCTCCATCGGCTCGATATCCTCCGGCTCCCGAGAAGGGACCGCTTTGCCCTCCCGCTTGATCCGGCGACCGTAGCCTCCGTACCCACACGCGCGACGGCACTTGTCGCCTCCCCGCACGATCCAAGTGGAACGTTGCTCGGCAGCCAGGATGTCGTTCGGCTAGCCCGCGCCTGTGAACTGGTGGTTGTGGACGAGCGGCACACGGAGTACAGCGCTCGCACGCTGATCCCGTTCGTGCGGGAGTTCGAGAACCTCTTAGTCCTCCAAACCTTTGAAACCTGGGCGGGACTCGCAGGATTGCCGATCGCCTATGCGGTCGCTCGCCCGGAGATAAGCGCGGACCTGGCCCATTACCGGCGACCGGGGGGAGTGGCTCTCGGCGCCGTGCTGGCCGCGCAGGCGACGCTGGACGACCTCGCCTACGTCCGGGGCACGGTGCAACGGGTTCGAGAGGAAAAATCTCGTCTCTACCGCACCCTGCGCAAGCTGAACATGGTCAGCGTCCCCTATCCCTCCTGGGCGAACTTCCTTCTCGCGCGCGTCGAGCGCGGCGGGGCCGCCCTCTTCGCTCGCGAGCTCGGCCGCCGCAACATCCGCGTTCACGTCCCGTCCCATCCGGACCTTGGGGCAGAACACCTCCGTATCAGCGCCAGCAGTCCAGACGCCACGCTTGCCCTCAAACGCGCCCTCATCGAGATTGCCGCGCCGTTATAGAAGGCGCGTACGGCTACCCCTGGTTGGAGAGTGCCCGTCGGAGTCCCCGGCGCAGGGGACAAACGCGAGGGTTACTCCGACCGATCTCTTTTCAAGGACCGATCGCCGTCGTCATTCACCGTGTTGCGAACGAACGATCAACCATTGAACGCACTCTCTGCCCTTGTCCACCTCCCGGGACGCCCGTTCCCGGGGTCCGCAAGTCGCCTATCCCTGTCGCAGGACGTCCCGCTGCGCTGCGAACAACACGTCGAGGCCCGTGCTGGCGACAACGAGCAGTTCGTCAAGGACGGCCGGCGTGAAGGGGTTACGCTCAGCGGTGCCCTGCAATTCGACGAAGGCGTGCGCATCCGTCATCACGACGTTGAAGTCCACGTCCGCGGCCGAGTCCTCGGAGTAGTCCAGGTCCAGGAGCGGCACGCCGCGCACCACCCCGACACTGACCGCCGCAACCGCCGCCCGTAACGGGTCCCGCTTGATCTTCTTCTCCGACAGGAGGCGACGACAGGCGAGGGCCAGGGCGACGTAGCTTCCGGTGATGGCAGCGCAGCGGGTGCCGGCGTCCGCTTGGAGGACATCGCAATCAAGAATCACCTGGCGCTCACCCAGGGCGTCTAGGTCCGTCACCGCCCGCAGACAGCGCCCGATGAGACGCTGAATCTCTATAGTCCGCCCGCCCTGCTTCCCAACAGCCGCCTCACGTGGCGTCCGCTCCTTGGTGGCCCGGGGAAGCATGCTGTATTCCGCGGTCACCCAGCCCCGCCCTTTCCCCAGCATCCAGCGAGGCACCTTC
>JALYMD010000591.1 GCA_030773875.1 Chloroflexota bacterium
CCCTAATCGTGCCGCCGCCTCGACGTGAGATCCCCCTGTCTCCAGGTAGGCAAGCAGAGTGTGCCGTAGTGCTCCGCGCCGATCTCGACCGGGCAAGTCGCCCAGCGCGTCCGCCGTGTACCTCGCAAGGTCGGGCGTGCCCCAGAGCGGATAGAGCAACTGGTACGGGCCGATGTCCGCCACCGCGTCGAACCGGGCGATGGGCGGAGGCAGTAGGTTGGCACCGAAGAGTGCCGCCACATAGCGAGCTTCTCGTGCCGCGGCCGGCAGGCCACGCGGGCCGGCAGCCGGCGCCGAGAGCGCCAGCCATCCCGCCTCTGCAGCGGCCAGCGTGGAGGCACGGGCGAGGATGCCATCCCCGCGTCCAGGCCGGCCTTCCGATCCACCGGAGTCCATCTGGACCTCCAGTACGGCCGCAATGACATCGTCCACCATCCCCGCGTCGTGGACGATCCCCAAGGGCGCTAGCATCCGCTGCACCCCACTCGCTCCGATGCCCGGCGCAGCCAGGACCACGCGGTAGGTGCCATCGTTTGCCAACCCGAGCGCGGCGGTCCGTACGCCCACATCCACGCTCGACCCGGCCTCGGTCAAGAGCGCGCCGAGAGCGGCCGATCGAGCCGGACCACGGGGTCGGACCTGGACGGCACGCGCCATCGCGGCTCCCGCCGCCGTCCCGATCCTGGTCCCGACCAGCCGCGCCAGAGCGCGGCGAGCCGGCGGCACCGGGCCGATCCAGAGCGTGAGGTCGCCGCCTAATGGCAGGGTTAACCAGTCTTCCTGCCAGCCCGGCCCGCTCGATCCCCTCCCGAACCCTGGTGGCAAGGCATATCCGGCGGACGTCACGACGGGCAATCCCCGGCCGTCAACCACCGCAGCCGGTGCCGCGAGCGCGTTCGCCGCCGCGTCCAGCACCTGCCCCAACTCGCCGCCGGCCGTGGTCAGGTCCGCCAGGAACCGTTCCAGTTCCGTTCCCGCCCGGTACAGTTCCCCCCGACGCTCTGTCAGGAGCCGGTTGATCTCCCCCTCCAACTCGGGCACCGGGGCACTTGCCATCAAGATCGGCAGCGGCGACCCGACCGGTGCCGGCCCGTCCACGACCACGCCAACCACGCCATGCCCAGCCAACTCGCGGAGGAGGGGAGGCAACGCGACTGCTGAATCCGCGAGCACGCGTTGCGGCAGCAAGACCAGTTCACCCCCGCGCAACATCGGCAGCATTGGAACCGTAGCCCGGGCGGTCACCGCCCAGCTCAGCTCCCGATCCAGGCCACTCGGTGGCGCCGCGTCGGCTGGAGTGAGGCGGAGTCCCGCGCTACCGTTGCCCGCGGACGCTACGCGGAGCCGCGGCTCCCAGGCGAGCAGATCCCGTAGGGTGATCTCGGCCATTGCCGAACGTCTCCTATCTGAGCACCACCTTGAGTACGCGACGCTCCGGCGCACGTGCAGATCTGGCCGGGCAGATTCACGCAGGGTTCATAGGAACGGGCGGCTATCAGTCGATCATTTAGACCAGCTGCACAATGACAGGAGGCAAATCCCGTCCTCCATTGCAAGCGTGTCGACTATGGTACGGTATCATGGCGCTGCGCGGGGGACCGTGGCTGCCGGCCGACCGACTTTATTGGACGATCTGCCCAATAATCTGACCCGGCCTGTTGAGCCAGAGGTCTATGTCTGACCCGAGGGCGATCATGGCCCCGTGAATCGCTTGGCACGTGGGCTAACGAGGCCGGTTTTCGAGGGCATCGAGGCATGGGCGCGAGACGACGGGCCAACGGGGTGGTGCTCGTGGCCAGCCTGGTCGGGTTGGCCGCTTTCCTCTATCCGTTCCTCCTGCCGGCCTTTCGTCATGGCGCTGCTCCCGATCCCGGGGCCGGGGCGGCCGCCGCTCCCCTCGTCTTCGCCCTCGTCACTGCCCTCTGCCTGCTGGCGATCGTCGCCGAGTTGGCCGGGGCCGACGCCGTCTCCGGCGCCAGTTCCAAGACCGTCGCCCTGCTGGGGGTTCTCGTGGCGACCGATGCGACGCTTCGCCTTGCCCCGACCTTTCTCGGCGCATCGCCAATCTTTCCGCTGATGCTGCTGGTCGGCGCGGTCTATGGCCCGGCGCTCGGCTTTCAGATGGGGGCGCTGACGATCCTGCTCTCGGCCTTCCTCACCGGCGGCATCGGCCCCTGGTTGCCCTACCAGATGCTCGGTGCCGGTTGGGTGGGACTGACTGCCGGTTGGCTGCCTCGTCCGGCCAACCCTCGCCTCCGCCTGCTCCTCCTTGCCGCCCTTGGCGCGCTTTGGGGCTTCCTCTACGGCGCGATCCTCAATCTCACCCTCTGGCCGTTTGCCGGGGCCGGCGCTGACACTGCTCTCTACTGGGTTCCCGGCCTCGGGTTTGGCGAGTCCCTCCTTCGCTACGGCCGCTTCTACCTCGCCACCTCCCTCGTCCACGACCTCTTCCGCGCCGTCGGCAACGCCGTGATTCTCCTCGCCATCGGCGGCCCCATCCTCCGGGTGCTGGAGCGCTTCCACTCCCGCTTCACCTGGCAGCCGTGGGTGCCCGAGGACAGCCCCGCATCGGGCCAGTAAGCTCCCTGTCGCCCCGGGCCCCACCTTGAATTGAGCCTTGCAATCACCTGCCCCAGCAGCATCGATCCCTGATCCGACTGCGAGAGCTCAGTCGGGAAACTGCCCATGCGTAGTTAGATGATCGGAGGGGAAGACCGGGCGCCCGTATTCTGCCTACGGCCCTTCACCGGTCGCCAGCCCACGCACGACCGAGTCGTCCGCCTTCCACGTGCTTCGCAAGCCCCGGTCACCGATGGATAAAGACTGTCACCAGATGTCTCAAACGTCATAACCCCGTCAACCTGCGCCCACGTGGCACAATCGTGTGGTAGGATGTACGGACACCCCGCGCCCGCTCTGTCTACGGCCGCCGCTGTTCGGTGGATCGATCAATCGCGGCGTGACAACCGGGCACATATTGTGTTCGGCTGGACAGGTTGTATACTACATCTCGTCCCCACACCGTATGTGGGCATGGCATGCATCATGCACTACCCCATGTAGTGCTGCCCCCGCCGGTGCCGAACCAGGAGCGTGATGGATCGAGACACATGGAGCGAGGGGCGTGAAGCACAGATTCTTGAGGGATCTCGGGTGGCGCGACCAGCAGCAGCACGAGCCACGGCCAACCGCATTTGGGCGCGCGCGCTCCAGTGGCCGACCTGCCCGTGCCCGGCATCTCAGGCATCAGCCCCACGATGGAGGTGACGGAGAGCCGCCGGGGTCCGCACCCCAACTAGACGAGCCACTGGCCCATTCATCTGACGAGATCGGGCTTACGGCAGAGGATCCGGCTGAGCCAGTTGGCGAGGAGGGGTGCGACGGAGCAGTCGACGAGGCGTGGTCCTCCGGCTGGTGGGAGACGCGGGGGATCGAGGACGGCGGGTTGGATGGCGGTGGCTACGGGGCCAGCGCCGTGGTGAGAATCGAGGGAGACCCAGGGATGCAGATGGAAGACGAGGTGACTGCGGTCGGAGCAGCAGGTAGGCCCGGGGCGGGGCTGACCGTCCGGCGCTTCTTCACGGCAGCGGGGGAAGATCCCTTCTCATCCATCGAATGGAGCACCCGCACCTCCCGGATCACCAACCCGGACGGCTCGGTCGTCTTCGAGATGACCGACGCCGAGGTCCCGGCCTCCTGGTCCCAGGTGGCCGCCGACATCATGGTCTCCAAGTACTTCCGCAAGGCGGGAGTGCCCCAGACTGACGCCGCCGGATCGCCCCTCCTGGACGACGCGGGCAACCCCATCCTTGGGCCGGAGCGATCGGCCAAGCAGGTCATCGGCCGCCTCGCCGGCTGCTGGCGCCACTGGGGCGAGGAAGCCGGCTACTTCGCTTCCCCGGAGGATGCCCAGGCCTTCGAGGACGAGCTGAAGTACATGCTCGTCCACCAGATGGCCGCGCCCAACTCGCCGCAGTGGTTCAACACCGGCCTTGCCTGGGCCTACGGCATCACCGGCCCCGCCCAGGGCCACTACTACGTCGACCCCGCCACCAATCAGGTCGTCAAGAGCGCCGACGCCTACACCCGTCCCCAGCCCCACGCCTGCTTCATCCAGGGCGTCTCCGACGACCTGGTCAATGAGGGCGGGCTGATGGACCTCTGGGTCCGGGAGTCGCGCCTCTTCAAGTTCGGCTCCGGCACCGGTACCAACTTCTCCGCCGTCCGTGGCGAGGGCGAGTCCCTCTCCGGCGGCGGCACCTCCTCCGGCCTGATGAGCTTCCTCCGCGTCGGCGACCGCGCCGCCGGCGCCATCAAGAGCGGCGGCACCACCCGCCGCGCCGCCAAGATGGTCTGCCTGGACCTGGACCATCCGGACATCGAGGCCTTCGTCTCCTGGAAGGCGGACGAAGAGAAGAAGGTCGCCGCCCTCATCGCCGCCGGCTACCCCAGCGACTTCAACGGCGAGGCCTACAGCACCGTCTCCGGCCAGAACTCCAACAACTCCGTCCGCGTCCCCAACGCCTTCGTCAAGGCGGTCGAGGAGGATGGCACCTGGGATCTGGTCCGTCGCACCGACGGCAAAGTTGCCAAGACCGTCCGCGCCCGCGACCTCTGGAACCGGATCGCCGAAGCCGCCTGGCAGTGCGCCGACCCCGGCGTCCAGTTCGACACCACCATCAACGAGTGGCACACCTGCCCCGAGTCCGGCCGCATCAACGCCAGCAACCCGTGCTCCGAGTACATGTTCCTCGACAACACCGCCTGCAACCTGGCCTCGCTCAACCTGATCAAGTTCGTCGATACCGAGACCGGCGCCTTCGACGTCGAGGCCTTCCGCCACGCGACCCGCCTCTGGACGATCGTGCTCGAGATCTCCGTCCTGATGGCCCAGTTCCCGAGCAAGGAGATCGCCCGCCTCTCCTACGACTTCCGGACCCTCGGCCTCGGCT
>JALYMD010000592.1 GCA_030773875.1 Chloroflexota bacterium
CGCTGGCCGGCGGAGCAACGCTCTTCATGCATGAGGGTGTGGCGCTCTGCATGGTCGCGGCGACTGACCCGGCGTACCGCGGACGTGGCGTCCAAACGGCTTTCATCGCGCAGCGGCTTGCCGATGCTATCGCTGCCGGCTGCAGTCTCGCGGCGACCGAAACCGTGCAGGAAAACGCCTCCCCCCGCAACTTCCAGCGCGCCGGCTTCCGCTTCGTGCTGCGCCGGGACATGTATCGGACGGAGTTGCACTGAGTCGAACCGGCCGCTCTGATCCCCGCTGACCTCCGTCGATAAGCCGTCCATCATGTGGGTGGCCGTGCGCGTATCTTCCTCCGATCCCGGAATTCCCCAACCTGTATCGGCGGCTGGACAGCGGTGAGGAGAGTCCCGATAGCGGTCTCTGTTCGCTAGACGCGTATGAACGGACATCTCTCCCGAATTGCCTCGTCGAAAGGGCCTCATCTGGGAAGCGATGGGCTAGAATGCGGCAAGATGTGATGCGGCGGGCGACACGCAGGGCGGCACCAATGTGCGGGTGTCGGCTCGGTGACGCTCGGATCGAGCCAAAGGCGAACGGGGCGGGAAGTGGGACCGGCCGGCACCGGTGGGGGGCGCCGTGGATTTCGTGGTTCTTGGGTTCGGGATTGGTGCGCTCGCTGTCCTTCTTGGGCTGGCCCTCCGCAATCTTGGACCCTGGCCGCGGCGCATCCGTCAGGGACAGGTGTTGCGCTGGTCTGAGGTGACGCGGCGGCTGGCATGGGGACGTGCGTGTCGGGCCGCGGGCTTGGTCCTGGCGATTGCCGGCGGGTTTCTCTGCTTCGCGACGCTGGCAGCATTGATCGCCCGGGCGAACGACCGTACAGGGGCGTTGATCGTCTTATTTGCTTCGGCCCTCGCGCTCCTGGCGAGCGTCGGCTGGGCGTTGGTTTATGCACGCAGGCAGCCGCGGCTTGTTCCTGTCTTCACTGCGTCGCCAGCCCGACCCCAAACAAAGCCAACCGTGGACCTCTTGACCTCCTCGCCGCCGGGCCGCGGGCGGCCCAAGCGAGGCTCAGCGATCGACGATCTCGTCCCGTCGCACGACGTCCCTTCCTTGTCGAATGGCGCCACCCTTGAGGTTGGCACGCCACCCGTGTTCACGCACGCGGTTCCGTCGACGGGGCCCCTCAACGAAGATGCCATCCTGCCGATGGAGCCCGTCGGGCCCGAACCGGGCCCGGCAGAAGGGGACGTGGCGGCCGTCACAGTCGCCGCCGCGCCCGCGCAATCCGAGCCGGATCCACAGGTAGATGGGGAAACTGGCGCGACGAACGGGGTGTCGCGGAGTGAGGGTGCCTCCGACGCCGCAACCAATGAGGTGCCCCCGAAAGTCGTTCGCCCACTTGCAGAGACCCACGCCCGGACTGGAATGCCTGCAGGGTTCGGCGCCGTTAGCCCCTCGAATCGAATTAGGTGACCTCTCCCGGATTCTCTAGCCACGAGAAGGGGTAGCCGTCGTCCTCGAACTCGCGGGCGGCGACGGTCAGTTTGAGCGGGCGGAAGGTGTCCACCATGACCGCGAGTTCCTCCGTCCCCTCCTTGCCAATGCTTGCCTCTGCCGCGCCGGGATGCGGACCGTGGGGGATGCCCCGCGGGTGGAGGGTCATGCTGCCCACCTCGACGCCGCGGCGACTCATAAAGTTCCCACTTGGTTACTACAGGCAATCAGCGGGTTATTCGGCTCAGGTTTACCGGGAATGACGCGGAACCACGCCGGTTCGTCAGCTAGAGGGCACTAATGGCACCACGTTGGATAAACTTTGCCGAAAGCTGAATCCCTTCATGCCCTACAACAGGGCCTTACGGCTGGCGATATTCAGGGTAAGCACGATACCAACAGGCCGGCAAGAAAAACGAGAGCATGGTGGGCAACTGCTGCCCACCATGCTCAAGAGTGTCTTCTTGCGCTGGCTACGCTGGATTGAACAGCTTTCCTGCTTATCCCCAGCGAGCGGTCGAACCTTGGTCTGCGTCCTTGAAGAGCTGGGCGCGCAGCGTGTGGACGAACCGCTCTGCGTCCGCCTTTGTCCAAGGGAAACCAGAAGCTGGCCGTGGGCTACCACCGGCGTGGACCGTTACCCGCGGTGATCCCCACAGGAGTAGTACGGCTAGGGCCAGGACCACTAGGGTGTGTCTTCAAACGGGCAACCAGAGCCGGATGGCAGCGAGGGTGAGCAAGGCATGGTAGGTCTCCTCCAGTTTCTCGTACCGGGTAGCGATGGCCCGGTGCTGCTT
>JALYMD010000593.1 GCA_030773875.1 Chloroflexota bacterium
ACAAGAACCAGCGCGAATACTTCCTGCGCGAGCAGCTCAAGGCGATCCACGACGAGCTGGGCGGGGAGAACGGCAACGAGATCGAGACCTTCCGCAAACGCATCGGCGAGCGCCGCGTCCCAAGTGAGGTTGAGGACAAACTGATCAAGGAGCTGGGACGCCTGGAGCGGATGCCCCCCGTTTCGGCCGAGGCGACCGTCGTTCGCACGTACCTCGACACCGTGCTGACCCTTCCGTGGCACGAGCAGAGCGAGGATCGTCTGGACCTGGATGAAGCCGAGCGGATTCTGGACGAGGACCATTTCGGGCTGGAGCAAGTCAAGGAGCGGATCCTCGACTTCCTGGCAGTGCGCAAATTGACTACCCAGGCTGGCACCCCAAATGCCGCCCAGATCCTCTGCCTGATCGGTCCACCGGGCGTTGGCAAGACCAGCCTCGGCCGATCAATCGCGACCTCGATGGGACGCGAATTCGTCCGCGTGAGTCTCGGCGGCGTCCGGGATGAGGCGGAGATTCGTGGCCACCGCCGCACATACATCGGTGCGCTCCCGGGCCGCATCATCGGCGCGATGAAGACGGCCGGCACGATGAATCCGCTCATCCTGCTGGACGAGATCGACAAACTCGCGTCTGACTACCGGGGAGATCCGACAGCGGCGATGCTGGAGGTCCTGGATCCCGAGCAGAATCACTGCTTCACCGACCACTTCCTCGATGTTCCCTACGATCTGTCCAAAGTGCTCTTCATCACGACCGCCAATTACGGGCAGCAGATCCCCCGCCCGCTGCGCGACCGGATGGAGATGATCGAAGTCTCCGGCTACACCGAGGATGAAAAGGTCGAGATCGGCAAGCGGTACCTGCTCCGCCGCCAACTCGCCAACCATGGGCTCCCCGCCGGAGCGCTCGCCGTGTCCGACCAGCTCTGGAGCCGGATCGTCCGGGATTACACGCGAGAGGCTGGGGTACGCAGTCTGGACCGCGAAGTGGCCACGCTTTGCCGCAAAGTCGCGCGAGACGTGGTACGCGGCAAGGGCGCGGTCGGGGCCGACGGCGCTCCCATAGCGATTGAGCTGACCGAAGAGAAGCTGGTCGACTTCCTCGGCCCCAAGAAGTTTGGCTTCGACCAGGACTTGGGTGACAGCCAGATCGGGCTCGCGATCGGCCTGGGAACGACCGAAATCGGCGGCGAGATCATCCCGGTCGAGGTGGCGACGATGCCGGGTCGTGGGGCGTTGACGATCACTGGCCGGGCGGGCGACGTAATGCAGGAGTCCGCCCGCGCCGCGCTCTCCTATGCCCGCTCCCGGGCCGACCAACTCAGCATCGCGCGGGACTTCCAAGAGAAACTGGACCTGCACATCCATTTGCCCGAGGGCGCGACACCGAAGGATGGACCCTCCGCTGGGATCACGATGGCGACAGCGCTGATTTCGGCGTTGACCCGCCGGCCCGTCCGCAACGACACCGCAATGACGGGCGAGATTACGCTGCGTGGCCGGGTATTGGCGATTGGTGGGCTCAAGGATAAGAGCCTGGCCGCCCATCGGCACGGCATCCGCCGACTCATCGCTCCTGAGGACAACCGCCGTGACCTGGCCAAAATCCCGGCCAACGTGCTTCGAGACATGGAGTTCTTCTTTGTCACCAGCATGGATCAGGTGATTGCCGAGGCAATCATGCTCGACGACATCCAGATCGAGCGCCTGCCCGATGCCGACTCGATGCCCACCGAGGAACTCGTGGACCCGATGGCCCCACCGAGCGGCGGAGCGCCGTTCGGTGACATGGCGGCTGATGCGGGCTCGGTCAAGCAGTAAAGGGTATCGCCTGAACCGCTCCCTTGTGATCATCGAAAGCCCCCGCGCCACACGCGGCGCGGGGGCTTTTCTGTGCGCGTGGGGAAGACCCGGCTCGTCGGGAGAGCGTGGCTCAAGATCAGCCGGGACCGTCAAGGGGTCACCCTGTGGAAGCCGAACGTCTGATGCCCGGTTCCCAGGTGATGAACTCCCCCTGGTGGTCGCTACGCTTGAATTCGTCCGTAGTCCCGCATCACGCCCACGAAGCGATCAAGCGGAAGGGCTGGGGCCGTGATGCCGTCGCGGCCGGTCATCGTTTCCGCGGCCGTCAGGGCATTGAGGACCGCTTCGGCGGTCGCCTCGATCGTCGCTTGGAACAGGTCATCAATCCGCTCATCAGCAAGACGGACTGACGTCAGAAGTGGGTCGCTGATTCGGCGGGGCAGACGGTTTTGACGAGTATTCGAGAACGCCAGCAGGAGATCGCCGGAAAAGTTGCGGGCTGTTGCCCCCGTGCGGCCGAGCCCAAGCATCCCCCGGCGACAGAGGCGGGCGAGCTGGCGATCCGCCAGGGGAGCGTCAGTGGCGATCACCACGATCACCGATCCGTCACCACCGGGCGCCCGGTGGCGGCGACGCCGGAGCGGCGGCATCTCGTTCTCTAGAATCTGTCCCACGGGCACCCCTTCGACCAGAAGGTCCTCGGCGATGCCGAAGTTCCCCTGGACCAGCACGCCAATGGTGTAGGGGTTGTCCCCAACTCGCACGATCCGGGACGCCGTGCCGATCCCGCCCTTGAAGCCAAAGAGCACCATCCCGGTGCCACCGCCAACATTGCCCTCCGCCACTGGCCCTCCTGTGGCACCATCCAGGGCCGCGACCACATGCTCCCGCCGCACGTGCTGACCAGCTGCGTCATTGAGTACGCCATCGAACGTCTCAGCGACCACGGGCACCACAAAGTCCTCGGTGCCGAGCTCTGACTCACGCTCCGATAGCCACTCGACACCGGCCTGGTGGACTGCGCCGACCGAGAAGGTGTTGGTCAAGAGGATCGGAGTGTCCAGAAGACCGGTTTCGTCCACCTGGGAGCGTCCGGTGATCTCTCCTGCCCCATTCAAGACGGCGATCGCGGCTGGAACCCGCGCGGAGAAAACCGACTCGTCGTGGGGATGGATCGCGGTCACACCTGTGCGAACCGGCCCTTCGCCCACCTTCAGGGGCCCCTCGCCCTCGACGATGGTGGTGTGACCGACGCGCACACCGGGAACATCGGTGATCGCGTTCAGTGGACCAGTTGACAGCGTGCCGATGGCGATCCCGAGATCCCGGAGCCGCCGTCGTTCCCCAGTCCCACGACCCCCGGCCTCGGTACGCATCAACTCCTCCCTTGTTGATCCCCACTCGGATTGTTACTCGGCGGGCCGGAAGTCCTTGGCTTCAACCTGGAGACGGGTCTGGCCGTCCCAACGGTCGACGCTCAGGGCCACAAGGAGGTCGACCACTGGATCGCGCAGCAACTCGGACGAGCGATCGGCAGCGCCCCAAGCAACCACCGGAATCGCGCCACGACCCACGCCCACGTGAAGCTTAAGGTGGCGGCGGTCGGCGCCGATCGCGTTGTACTTCGCGACCCGCGCCCCACGCACCCGAAACACCGGTGGTTCGTTGCCAGCCCCATGTGGCTCCAGGTCGGCGAGGAGCCGGGCCGTGGCCAGCGTGAGTCGCTCCAAGGGGACGTCGGCGTCAATCCGGATCTCCGGCTCAGCTGCCAACGCCACCCCTTCGGCGTCGATTGCCGCCTCTAGCGCGTCAGTGAGCCCGGGAACATGAGCGGTGGGCATCGTTAGGCCGGCCGCCTGGCTATGGCCGCCGTGATGGTCCAGCAGGTGACTGTGGCAGGCCAGCGCACCGGCAATGTCGAAGCCGGATACGGACCGGGCGGAGCCACGACTGACCGTTCCGTCGTCGCTGAGGACGATGGCAGGGCGGCCGTATCGCTCCGCGAGTTGACCGGCAGCGATCCCAAGCACGCCGCCGCCCCAACTCCGGCTACTTACCACGAGCACTCGTCGCTCCGTCCACCCGGGCTGAGTCCGAAGAAGTGCTTCCGCATCCTCGACGACCTGGCGTGACTCCGCTTTCCGACGGGCGTTCAATGCCTCAATCTCCGCCGCCAAGCGCTCGGCCTCGGGATGGTCATCGGTGAGCAGCAGGTCGAGGGCCAGAGCCGGATCGGCCATCCGTCCGGCGGCATTGAGGCGAGGCACCAGCTTAAACGTCACCGAGGCGGAAGCCAGGTCTCCCGGGTCAATCCCAGCCCGCCGGCAAAGCGCGGCGATTCCAGGCCGCGGGCGCTCCCGCAGCCGGCGGAGACCATCTCGCACCAACGACCGGTTCGGGCCCGTTAGCGGCGCGACATCCCCGATGGTGCCGAGGGCGACGAGATCCAACAGGTCCGTCTCCGGCTCCCGACCGTCCGACCCGTCGACACGGCATCCTTCACGGGCGAGCGCGGCAACCAGCAGGTAGGCGATCCCGACCGCGGACAGCTCACGGTAGGATCGAGGAGTGCTTTCAGAATCGCTCGGAAGCTGCGGCGAGACGACAATCGCGCCGGTCGGCCCCCCGTCCCGCATCTGGTGATGATCCAGAACCAGGACGTCGAGACCGCACTCGCGGGCGTAGGCGACGTGCTCGTGATCGGTGCTGGCGCAGTCGACGGCAATCAGCAGATTCGCCCCGGCGGCATGAAAGGCGTCGATGGCGTTTCGGCTGAGCCCGTAGCCCTCTACCCGGGTCGGCACACGAGACACCACCCGGTCCGGGCCGGCGGCGGCACGAAGGGCGCGCGTGAGCAAGGCCGTCGAGGTGACGCCGTCGGCGTCGTAGTCCCCGAAGACGGCAATCCTCTCCCCACGCTCAAGGGCGCGACACACGCGCTCAACCGCCCGATCCATGTTGGGGAGAAGGGCCGGATCCGGGGCGGGGCGGGGGCGAGCGTCGAGGAACACCTGGGCGGCATCGGGATCGCGAAGACCGCGGCGATACAGCAACTCCGCCAGCAGTGGATCGCGGTGGAGCGCCGTGAGCGCCGGCGGCAGCGGTTCGGGATCGATCCAGCGCGTTCGCGCCACCAAGGTCTCCTGCCCTCGCCGGGAGGTGAACGTACGTGCGGGAGCGATGGTAGCACGACGGGGTGTTCGCTGCTATGGGATGCGCTCGACCGGGTAACGACGAGATTTGCGGAAATCATCCCTGATCCTCAGTTGGTGTAGACGACGCTGCCATTATTGGTTAAAGTGTCCCCTGAGGAACTTAACGGCACCCGACAGCCGAGTGAACGCACGGTGACCCCGCGGGTCCGCATGACTCGCTCCGTGTGTTTCCCTCGGCTTTTGTGTTGATTGGCGGCAAGACGCTCGAGCTAAGCAGGGAGGGGTTTGTGG
>JALYMD010000594.1 GCA_030773875.1 Chloroflexota bacterium
CGCGTCGAGGTGGTGGACACCAAACATTTTCATCTGCGGATGAGCCCCATGTATGACCGGCTTGCGGGAGACCTCGGCCGGAAACGGAGCACAGCGAAGGCCGCCGCCCAAAGCAGTGGGGCGAACGGCCACGCCAATGGGCACGCCAGCAGCCAAGGCGATGGCGCTGGCGGATCCATCAGCCGCACTGTTCCCTACAGTGCTGTCGCCTCCGACGCCGACCGGGCCCACGTCCGGCAGTATGCCGGGCGCGCCAAACTGTTCATCTCCAACATCCAGCAGCGGCGGGAGACCCTGCTCAAGATCACGCTCTGCCTTTGCGAGCTTCAAGAAAGCTTCCTGCGAGGCGGAGTGCGGGAGCTACGCCCGCTGACCCGGGCGGTGGTGGCGCAACAGGTGGGCGTCCACGAATCAACCGTCAGCCGGGCCACGGCCAACAAGTACGTGATGCTGCCGTCCCGCAAGGTGATCCCATTTAGTGACTTCTTCACCCCCTCGCTCAGCATCAAGGACGTGATCAAAGAACTGATTGAGCGGGAAGCCAAAAAGGGCGAACCGCTCACCGACCGCCGCATCTGTGATCTGCTGCTTCAGCAAGGCATCCGCATTGCCCGCCGCACGGTGGCCAAGTATCGGGCCGAGTTGGGCATCCTTCCTTCGACGCTGCGGTAGTCCACGGACCGCGAAGAGGCAAGGAAAGCCATATCCTTGGGCGAGCGCTGAGGACAGCGTCCCTCCGTCCGCCGGGCGAGGACATGGGCGGTCCCCTCGTCACAGTCGTCACACCTGATTAGTCCACAGGAGCGACACGTCCCCGGGGGGCGTGTCCTTACGTCGCGGTGGGAACGGCAGAGTTGGGATCGCCCGGTGGCGGGGTCGGCACCGGCTCGCCGTCAAGCAATTGCCCTATCAGCGCCGAGAGCTGGCTTGGCGTACCGTCGTAGGAACCGGGATCATCCACCAGCAGCGACTTTCCCTTCGCACGACCCGTCACGATCGGCTCAGGCCCCCGGTCATCCTCCCGCCAGACGATAAACCCGACCTCATCAATCCGATCTTTCACGGGATTCACCGTCAGACGATACCCATCCCGCACAAACTCCAGCGTCGCATCGCCTCGCTCCGTAATCAAATCCCACAGCCGATCGGCCACGTTCATTGGCTTTCCCCTTTGGTCAACACTGTCATTCATCCTCCATGCCTGGAGGAGTCTTGCTGCACATCGTCGCAGAGCCAGTGCCGCGACCATTTCCACAGCATCGACTCCCACGTCATGGAGCGACGTGCATCAGCGAACGGGTCCTATGACCTGCAGCGAGGACAAGACGATCAGCACAGGGCAATCGCATCTAAAACAATGCAGAGTGTCCGCGCAACGATTGCTGCTCCTAGCGCCTCATCACGGGCTCGGCCTGGCTCATCAAGCCGAAGCCAGTGACTGAAACCTCGTCAAACCTCACTCCTTGCCACTCTCAGGCGAAGTCAGGGGGCGGTCGTACAGCACCCATGAGCGGCGCTAGGAATAAGATGCGATTGCCCTGACGATCAGCATTGTGCTGGACCAGCGTAGGCACCCACGGTATACTTTTGCGTGACGCGCCCGTAGCTCAGCGGATAGAGCGCTTGCCTCCGGAGCAAGAGGCCGCAGGTTCGAGTCCTGCCGGGCGTACCACCACCGAACGCCTGCTCTGCCCCTCGACAAGCGGTCCACCCTTCCCGTTAGCCCGAACGCCTCCTGCCGTCTAGCAGGAGGTCATCGGACCGAGTCGGCTGGACACGCACAAGAAACGTCGCGAACAGCCGCACCTTCGGTCCTCAACACCCTTCCCGGCCGCTCGTCCTTGCCTCTTGGCGGGCGAAGGGTTGGCTCATCCATCCAACGGGTCGATTCTTGAGTTACAAGCGCCCGTGACGGCGCTCGGCTAGGCCGTCGAGACCTGCGCAGCCGGATCGATCCTCCCCTATCCGCCGGAGTCCTTCCCACCCTCTGGGGGCCTGCAAGGGGTGCCGCACCACTTGTGCCGGAGCAGCCGCCGCCGCACAATGGGACCCATCGGGTCCCAAGTCGTTGCCGTGCGCGCCGCCACTTTCTTTAAGAAGCGGCAGGAGCCTTCTCATGGCCTTGGCCGTCGGCCCGCCAGCCTCGGGGCCATTCTCGGTGTTCCGCAATCGGAGCTTCGTGCTGCTCCCAGCGCGCTGCGGCTCGGCCTGGGTCGGGCCGCACTGCTCACTGATAACTGATATCGATTTGCTCGCCGGCCGCCTGCCGGCGCTGTCCAGCCTGACTCCAACCGTGCGCCGGGATCTCGCTGCCCACGCACGGGTCTATAGCGCGCCACCCGGAACGGCCGTCGTGCGGGCCGGCGAGACGAGCGATGCGGCGTATTTCGTGCTCGATGGCCGCACCGTTGCCAGCCGCACCGACGATGGAACAGAGCGGATCCTCGAGGTCCACAACGCCGGCGACTTCTTTGGCGAGATCGCCGCCATTGCCGGCCTACCGCGAACCGCGGACGTCGTCACCGAGCAGCCAACCACACTCCTTGAAGTCCCAGCAGGAACGCTTCGCCGGCTGATGAGCGAGCCGAATCTGAACCGCGTCTTCCTCACCACCATGACGGACCGTCTGGCCGGGTTGGGCATGATTGACCTGCCGCGATTCTCTGCCCTCGATCAAGCGACGCTGCGCGAACTGCGGACACCCGTGCCGGAACCCATCGGCAGCGGGCAACCCGCACCGAGCCCTGCCTGACCCGTGGGTCTGGACGCCCAAGACTCCTCGTGTGCTGCGGCAGGAGGCCGCGGAAAGGTCCGTTCGATGCGGGATCACGTCGTGGAAAGCGCCCACCTCATCAGCGAACTGGAGGATCTCCGCACCCGGAACGCCGAGCTGGAGGCGCGGCTAGCGGCACAAGCCGTTACGGAGCGGGAAGTCAGCGAGCAACTGCAACAACGCACGGCCGAGCTGGCAATCGTCAACAGCGTCCAGCAAGCGCTTGCTGAGCAGTTGGACATGCAAGCGATCGTCGACGTCGTCGGCGACCAGATCCGAGACATCTTCGCGACCCAGGCCACGTACATCGCGCTCCTCGACCGCGAGACGAATCTGATCCACATGCCCTACTTCCGCGCTGGCGACCAACGGATCGTGATGGAGCCAAGGCCGCTTGGCGCAGGGTTGACCTCCATTGTCATCCAGTCGCGCCGTCCATTGGTGCTCGGAACACTCGAAGAAGCAGTAGAGCATGGCGCCATCCTGGTGGGCGAGACGACCCGATCGTACCTGGGCGTGCCCTTGATCAGCGGCAACAACCCGATCGGCGTGATTAGTCTGCAAAGCTCCCAAGAGCACGCCTTCTCCGAACTGGACATGCGCCTGCTGTCGACATTGGCCGCGAGCATGAGCGTGGCGCTCGAGAATGCGCGCCTCTTCGACGAAACCAGACGCTTGCTGGCGGAGACCGACGAGCGAGCCGCCGAACTTGCCACGGTCAACGCCGTCAGCCAGGCACTCGCCTCGGAGCTGGACCTCGACGCCCTCATTGAGCTGACCGGTGAACAGGTTCGCCAGACGTTCGCGGCCGACATCGTCTAAGTCGCGCTGCTCGACCGCCAGACGAACACGATCCACTTCCGCTACACCTACGGCGAGACACTTTCAGCCATCGCGCTGGGCGAAGGGCTGACGAGCCGCATCATCGCGACCCGCGAGCTGCTGCTGATCAACGAGGACATTGAGGGCCAGCAGGCCGCGCTTGAGATCCAGCCAGTGGGCGCGCAGGCCAAGTCCTATCTCGGCGTGCCGATCATTGCTTCCGTGCCCGGCGATGCATGTCCGGGCTCACCCAGGAAGCCCCTCCAGGACTGAGCACGGGCGGGTGGCCACCGAAGATCAAGCGATCAACCGGACTCCGTATCAGCCCCCCATAACGGCGCTCCCAAGTCGTTTCCGAGGAGGGCAAGTGGTTCCGGATGTTCCGGCTACCTGGCCTGGGGTCTCCTTCTCAGCGATTTAGCGGTCGGGTCTATGGTTGTGGGAGCAAGGGGCCACGGGTTCGGGTCCTGCCGGGCGAACCTCGTTTCAACACAACATGGAGTCCTCCACCCCGTTGGCTTCCAGCCACATTCCTGGTCGGATGAGCGCAAACTGTCGCTGCGCTCCGCTCAACTGGTCCCAGGTGGCCCGCTCGGAGCCAACTCGCCTGCCCGACTCTCTGTCGTTGCGGCACTGAGGTCACCAACCCGCATCCATCGAACCCCCTTTCGCGATCCGCGATAACCTGCTACACTGTACGTACACCACCGGGGGATGAGCGGTTGGTCCGACCGCCGCCGAAATGGTGGCGGGGGCGTCTCGGGTTCATGACGTGCTACCATGCACATGTCCCGTGCGCGTTGTTTGCCACCCTAAGGTCCTGCGGATGGCGGTTTTCGGTGGCCGCCATAGGGGAGGGGATGGCACCCCAGCTTCCGTCGCCGAGGATCGGCGCGAGGACGAGGAGGTGGAAACGTGGTCTTCCGGAAGGAGAACAAGGTCGACGCCTTCCAGCGCCAGATCAGCGCTCTACGCCAGCAGCTTGGCGGCGTGAACGGCGAGGGTAGCGACGACGATCTTTACGACGGCGGGGATACGGCGGCCTCGGAGGAGGCATCGCACGCGGGCGGCCGGACCGGCGCTGAGGTCCAGGCGAGCAGCGGGCGGCAAGGCGGCCGCAGTTCCGACGCTGACTTCGAGAGCCGTTCGGGTGGGTATGGGTTTGGCGGGTTCGGCATTTCCGAGCCAGCCGACCAGACTGGAGACGCGATGAGCCACGGCACATCGATGCCGGCTACCCTACCCGCAACCCCATCCCCGGCCGTTGACGCCCAGACCAGTGTCATCGCCCATGACACGGTCTGGAAGGGCGACCTCCAGACCAACGGCACCCTGCATGTTCATGGCCGGGTCGAAGGATCCATCGGGGCAAAACAAGACGTCTACGTGGCAGAAGAAGCGGACGTTGACGCCGCGATCACCGCGACGAATGTTGTTGTCGCCGGCCTTGTCCGGGGCACGATCCGCTGCGCTGCCCGCTTCGAGGTTCTGCCCCAGGGACGCGTTGCCGGAGACGTGCAGGCGCCCACGCTGGTGGTTCACGACGGGGCGACCGTCACTGGACAGTTCCGGATGGAGCCGGCTGAGACGTCCGAGCCAAAGGCCGCCCCGGTTGTCCAGCGCCGCGCTGCTCGCGGTGGTGCATAGCGCTGCTGGCCGGCCTCATCTGCGTGTCTGGTAGAGGCCAGTTCCCACCTGCTTGGGGACTCCGACTCGGGGAGGAAGGCGCCGGCAGGCCACGGTTGGACCGACGAGGGAGATGACCAATGTCCATGCGAACTGCGGAATCGAGCCAGTACCTTCCCGCAGCCGACGCCAACTACGATCGCGAGCCGATGGGCGCCGGTGGTCCGGGTGCCCAACCCTCCGATTCGTTCAGCTTGATTGACCGGTTCTCCAACTTTGATGGCACCTTCCACTCCAACCGGGATCTCCGCATCGAAGGTGAGGTAAAGGGCACCATCGAGTGCCAAGGCACCCTCTTTATCGCTCAAGGCGCCAACGTCACGGCCAAGGTGGAGGCCGAAAACATCTCCGTCGCGGGAGACCTCAACGGCGACATCCGCTGCCGCGGTCGCCTCCAACTGATGCCGAGCGGGCGCCTCCGGGGTAAGGTGACCACCGAGACCCTCGTGATCAACGAGGGCGCCTACTACGAGGGGCAGCTCGAGATGGCCTCGCCGGACGAGCGGCTCAAGCCCCCCTCGCCGCGTCCATTACCGTCGCTCAACGCGACACCGTCCGGAGACGCCGGCACCGGGGGCGATGGCCGTCCTGGTCGCGGATCGTCGTCGAGCAACGCGGCGGAAGGAAGCAACGGACCATCGAACACGTTTATCCGCCGCTTCGGCGGCCCGGAGACGCCCTGGGAGAACCGGAACGGAGAGGACGAGAGCGGATCAAAACCGCCCCGGGAGCCGTAGCCTCCGGAACAGCTGATCCGACTTCGTTCTGCCCCTACGCTAACGTCCCCCGTGGCCGTTAGCGAGCGTGGACAGGCTCCTGGAGTCGGTCAAGCGGCTGCAGCCCATCGGAGGATCTGCCGGGCATCGTGCTATACTCCCGGACGTTCTGGTGTCACCCGCGTACCGGCCCAAAAGGTCGCATTGCGCACGAGGTACCCCCGTTCCATGGGACGAGCGGTCGCAGTTGATTGCCTGTCGTACCCAGGACTGGGAGCGTGGAGCAGAATGGGGTACGAGGGGAATACGAGGGGCATGACGGGGCGCAAGTGCCAAACCTGCAAGCACTACGAGTCGTCGCCCATCTGGCGCAAGGGGTGGTGCCGGAACCCGCTCTTGTACTCTCCCCAGCAAAGTCACCTTGTCGGTCAAGACGACTTAGACTGTAGCCGGGGTTTAGGGAGCTATTGGGAGCCTATCGAACCCGGTGATCCCCAGATGGCACGGGAGCGTCGCCATGCAGCGATCCGTCGCCCAAGCCTAACTCGTCGCCTGCTCTCCACGGCGCCTCGGCTTACCACCGCCCCGGTCGCGATGGCCTCGGGCACAGGAGGCGGATCAACTGGCGTCCCGGACCCGGCTGGTGGAGCCCCAATGAGTAATGACCCGCTGCCCCATGCACGGCCACCACGGCCTCAACGCGAGGGGCATGTTCCCGGACAGGAGCGAACCGTGAGTTACCAGCCGGAGGAACGGTATTGGACCGATTACCTCAGGATTGCCCTGCCGGTGATTGGCCTGCTCCTCATGCTTGGCTTGTTCTGGTTTTGGGCCAGTTCGTTGATCGGCGACGGTGAAGATGACCCGGCCCTGGCGGCTGTGACGCCGACGGTGGCCACGGAACTGCTCATCACCCCGGCTGCCACTCCGTTTTCCACGCCTCCCCCAACGCCGGCTATCGCTCCGACGCAGAACGCGGCGGTCCAACCCGGCCCGACCTCGGCAGACGCGCCTACTGCGGCCCCTGAGGTGACAGTGGTCGATACGGTCGCTGGAGCCGAGGATCCTGAGGATGAGATCTTCGCTCCTGATGACATCGTCGTCACCAACGACGAAGGCGTTAGGTTCCGCCCTGAACCTTCCACGGACGGAAATCCGATCGCTGAGCTCCCGGCAGGCACAGAATTGACGGTGACCGGCGAGCCCGTCGAAGCTGGCGATCCTCCCCTGACCTGGTATCCCGTCCGAGACGCCGACGGGACGGAGGGGTTCGTCGCCGCGGAGTTCCTCGACCCATCCACCTAGTCGCCAATCGGCACCTCACGAAGAGAGATGTTGCGGAACTGGACGGGGCGCCTCGCTTCACGCGGGGCGCCCCGTTGGCGTCTTGTTAGCCACCCTCCAGTGCGGCGGCCTCGCTGGGAACCTCGATAGTATTCACGTGGTTCGCCCAGGGGACGGGTGCTATACTCCCCTGCGGCCCAGCAACCGCTTGGCCGTTATTTCGCACGCGCCGGGACCGATGTCGGTGTGCCGCGCCCTTAGAGGGATGCCGGTCCGGGAATCGGGTTGAGCGGCGCGGAAGGCCAACACCGTCCCATTGGAGGATTGATCGTGCTACCCAGTGCCCCCGTGACCAGCACCTTCGGACAGTCCAGCCAGGCTTCGCTGAAAACCCTTCTCGAAGCCGGTGTCCACTTCGGCCACCAGACCAAGCGCTGGAACCCGAAGATGAAGCCCTACATCTTCACCGACCGCAACGGCATCCACATTATCGACCTGCAGCAGACCGTGCGGTATCTCGAGGACGCTCATCGATTCGTGGCCGACCTGGCAGCGCGCGGCGGCAAGGTCCTCTTTGTGGGAACCAAGAAGCAAGCACAGGAGATCGTTCAGCAGCAGGCAGACCGCTCCCACCAGTTCTATATCAATCGGCGCTGGCTAGGCGGCACGCTTACCAACTTCGTGACGATCCGCAACCGCCTCCGGTACATGAAGCAACTCCAGGGCCAGAGGGAGCGAGGCGAGTTTGATTTTCTGCCCAAGCAAGAGGGGGCGGCGAAGCTCGCCGAGCTTGAAAAGCTTGAGCGAACGCTCGGCGGCCTCCGGGACATGACCCAGCTCCCCGGCGCGGTCTTCATCATCGATCCGAAGCGGGAGCATTTGGCGGTGCACGAAGCTCGCCGGCTCGGGATCCCCATCATTGCCGTCACCGATACGAACTGCGACCCCGACGACGCCGACTTCTTGATTCCAGGCAATGACGACGCTATCCGTGCCGTTCGCCTGCTCGCCACCGGCATCGCCGATGCGGCGCTGGAAGGGATGATGCGGGCGGAGATTGCCCAGGCAGAGCGCTCGATGGACATCGGACGCTCTAGTGGCCGGGCCCCGTCAACGATGGAGGAGGTCTTCTCCCCTGACGTTGAAGCGTCCGATGCAACGCCGGCGGTTGAGGACGAGCAGACAGCCTAGGCGCCTTCCCGTGTTGGGGGTCCGTAGGGCGGCCCGGGAATCATCCAGACTTGGGTCGGGCAGCCGACCCGTGACGAGACAGGAGCTATCGTGGTCATCAGCGCGTCTCAGGTGAAGGAACTCCGCGAGAAGACCGGCGCGGGGATTATGGAGTGCAAGCGGGCGCTTGAGGAAGCCGGCGGCAACGTCGACCGCGCCATCGACATCCTGAAGCAGCAGGGCTTGGCGAAAGCAGAGAAGAAGTCCGGCCGGGCCGCCTTGCAGGGGCTGGTTGAGCCCTACATCCACGCGGGCGGCCGAATCGGCGCACTCGTTGAGGTCAACTGCGAGACCGACTTCGTCGCCCGGACCCCGGACTTTCGGAATCTGGCCCACGACCTCGCCATGCAGGTAGCCGCATCCTCGCCGCGTTATCTCTCTGAGGAGGCTATTCCGGCGGAGGCGTTCGCTGACCTGGAACGGGAATTTGGCGACCGGAAGAAGGCCCTGGAGGCTGTGAGCTTGTTGGACCAGGTCTTCATCAAGGACGGTCGCCGCACGGTTCGTGACCTCGTCCGGGACCAAATTGCCAAGCTCGGCGAGAACATCGTCGTCCGCCGCTATGCCCGCTTCGAGCTCGGTGCCGATCTGCCGGCCGACTCCTCGCCCGGGAGTGACGGAACAGCCTAGTCCAAAAGGGGGCGGGACCTCGTCCCGCCTCCTCCAACCAAACCCGGCGCATGCCCCCGGCCAGGAGCGAGGAGAGGCGAGACGTGACGGCGAAGTACGGGCGAGTCCTGCTCAAGCTGAGCGGGGAGGCTCTGATGGGTGGAGCTCCCTATGGCATTGACCCCAGCGTCGTCAAGTCGGTCGCCCGTCAGATTCGACGGATCGTCGAGCTTGAGGTCCAGGTGGCGGTGGTTGTCGGGGGCGGCAACATCTGGCGCGGTCTCGCGGCGAGCAGCAAGGGAATGGACCGCTCGACCGCGGACTACATGGGGATGGTCGCCACCGTGCTGAACGCGCTGGCGCTTCAAGACGCGCTCGAGAAGGCCACTGTCCATACGCGGGTCATGACGGCGATCCAGATGCACGAGGTGGCGGAGCCGTACATCCGCCGTCGAGCGATCCGCCATATGGAGAAGGGCCGAGTCGTCATTCTTGCGGCGGGCACGGGAAATCCCTACTTCACCACCGATACCGCCGCCGCCCTTCGCGCCCTTGAACTCGACGCCGACGTGCTTCTCATGGGGAAAAACGGCGTCGATGGCGTCTACTCCGACGATCCCAACCTCAATCCCAGCGCCGAGCGATATGCCCAAGTGAGCCACCAGGAAGCCCTGCAGCGTAACCTGCGGGTCATGGATGCCTCTGCGCTTGCCCTCTGCCGCGACAACGATCTCGCGATTATTGTGTTCGACATGAATGACGAGGGGGCCATCCAGCGGGCAGTCCTCGGCGAACCCGTTGGCACCCTCGTCGCCGCGACAGACGCCCTCGTCGAATAGGTCCCATGAAGACGGGTCGCGCCCGGCTTATTGCGTCCAGACGGCGAGGCTTTGTCGGGACGGGGAGTCGTAGCAGACGCAAACCGGATCTGCCTCAATCGCGAGAGGCAACGTGGCCCGACTGAGAGTCTAGGGTGGCCCTCTCAGGCCTTCGAAGGAGCTGAACCACGATGATTCAGGACGTGCTGGCCGACACTGAGAGCCGAATGACCAAGGCGCTGGATGCCCTCCGGCGGGACCTGGGCAGTGTGCGAACGGGGCGCGCCTCGCCGTCCTTGGTGGATCGTGTCGTCGTCGAGTACTACGGCACGCCCACGCCCCTCAACCAGCTTGCCGGTGTCTCAGTGCCGGAACCGCGGCTCATCGTCATCCAGCCCTGGGATCGCGGTACGATCGGCGCCATCGAGAAGGCCATTCAGAAGTCGGAGTTAGGGCTGAACCCGAACAATGACGGACAGGTGATCCGGGTGGCTATCCCCGCCCTCACCGAGGAGCGGCGCAAGCAATTGGTGAAGCTCGTCCACAAGAACGTGGAGGAGGGCAAGATCGCCGTTCGCAACATCCGGCGGGACGCGATGAGCCAAGTCCGAGAGCTGATGAACGAGAAGATGATCTCCGACGATGACGAGCGCCGTGCCGAGCAGCAGGTCGACGACCTGACCAAGCGATTCGTTGAGGAAGCCGACCGCATCGGCAAGGCCAAGGAACACGAGGTCCTCGAGGTCTGACACCTAGTGGCAATCGCGCCCCCGCCGCTCTTGGACACAATTCTGACTTTGTAGTACAAAGCGCTTGGCGACGGCTCATCCGTGCCGTCGTCCTGGCTCCACTCGGATCAGCCTCACTCGCACGGCTCGCCGCCCAATGTCTCACCGCCGGTGGTATGGAGGTAGCAGCGTGAGCAAACCCCGCCAGGATTGGGTCGGCTCGGCTCACGCCCAGCCCACAGCCCTCCACCCGGTCCCGGCCCACGTCGCGATCATTATGGATGGCAACGGCCGCTGGGCGGCACAGCGTGGTCTCCCCCGCATCGAAGGGCACGCCCGCGGCACCGACAACATTCGTCGCATCACCTACGCAGCGGGTGAACTTGGTATCAAATACCTCACGCTCTGGGCCTTCTCAACTGAGAATTGGCGTCGTCCCGCGGCCGAGATCGACGGGATCATGCGGATCCTTGCAGAGGTGATCGAGCGGGAGACGCCGGAGCTGCACCGCCAGGGTGCCCAATTGCGGCATATCGGTAGCCTTGACGGCCTCCCCTCGGAAACCCGCGACGCGGTCCTTAGCGCCATCGACTTGACCAGGGCTAACGACCGGCTCGTCCTGACCTTGGCCTTCAACTACGGGGGGCGACAAGAATTGGTGCGAGCGGTTCGAGATCTTGTCGCTGCCGGTCTCCGTCCAGAACAGATCGATGAGCAGACCATCGGTCGGCACCTCTACACCTGTGACCTGCCCGACCCAGACCTCATCGTCCGCACCTCGGGTGAGCACCGCATGAGCAACTTCCTAATCTGGCAAGCCGCGTATGCTGAACTCTTCTTCACCCCGGTGCTGTGGCCGGATTTCGGACCGGATGACCTTCGGGCGGCAGTCAGCGACTTCGCCCGCCGCGAACGGCGGTTCGGCAACGTCTCGCCCACCGCCCTTGTCGCCGGGTCCTGATTCCATCAGTGCGGCAGCGATCCCTTAGCTCTGTCGGCGTGGTCTTGGTTGGTCTGGTACCCGCTATCCTTGGCGGGCCGGTCTTTGCCGCGACGATGGCGCTGCTCGGCCTTGTGAGTGTCCGCGAGTATTCGGTCATGGCGAGCCGAATCGGCAGCCGACCGTTGCCGATCGGCTACCCCGTTGTGGTCGGGTTCGCTACTGTTGCCCTGGTTGGCGGACGGGAACAGGCCGGTCTGGGGATGGTTGCGGTTGCGATCGGGCTCCCCCTGATGGCGGCCATCGGTCGCTATGGGGAGGAACAGCCGAGCGCCGTGCTGGACTGGGGGTTAGCCGCCGCTGGCTCTCTATGGATCGGGATTCCTGTCTTCGCCGCAGTGGCGCTCCGCGAAACCGGCGGTACCGTAAACGCGGGATGGTTGCGGGATCTGGCGCATGTCGCTTCGTGGCAGGACGGCGCCCCACGCGGCCTCGCCTGGCTCCTGACCATCATCCTGATCACCTGGTTGGGCGACACGGGCGCGTACCTCGTTGGCCGATCCCTCGGCCGCCACCGCCTTCTGCATGCGGTAAGCCCCAAGAAGACAGTCGAAGGCGCTGCCGGTGGGCTCTTCGGCTCAGGCATCGTTGGGGCAGCATCGACGGCGCTCTTCGGGCTCGGCGTTGACTGGTGGTGGGGGATCCTCATCGGGATCAGCTTGGGCGCTCTTGGCCAGGTGGGCGATCTGGCGGAGTCCATGGTGAAACGGGAAGCGGGGGTCAAGGATAGCGGCTCCCTCATCCCCGGCCATGGCGGGGTGTTAGATCGGATCGACGCCTTGCTCTTCACGCTTACCGGCGGATGGTTCCTCGCTGCTGCCGTCGATCGGGTCATCCAATGAGCAGCATGGAACCGAGTGGACCTCGTCACAGCGACACGGTCACCGGTGAAGCACGGATGCACCCGGGCGGCTCGTTGGGTCTTGCCGTCCTCGGCTCCACTGGGTCCATTGGCACCCAGACCCTCGAGGTCGTGAACCACCACCCGGACCGCTTCCACATTGTGGCCCTAGCGGCGGGGCAGAACATGCCGCTCCTCGCCGAGCAGATTCGCCGGTACCAGCCGGACCTTGTCGCGGTCGACAACGATGCCGAGTATCTAGGCCTCGAGCATCCTCGTGTTCTGCCGGGCGCCGAAGGACTCCTTGCGGTAGCTACTCATCCCGGTGCGGATATAGTAGTTGTCGCGACGTCCGGGCACGCGGCCATCCTGCCCACGCTGCGCGCAATCCAAGCCGGAAAGACTGTTGCCCTAGCGAACAAGGAAACCATCGTCTGTGCCGGGGAGCTCATCCTCCCGGCAGCGGATACGGCGGGCATTGCCATCCGCCCCGTGGACAGCGAGCACAGTGCCATCTGGCAGAGCTTGGGCCGCTCCACCGTCGCGGAGGTGTCGCGCCTCATCCTTACAGCCTCCGGTGGTCCATTCCGGGAGACAGCGCTCGACGATCTCAGCAAGGTCACAATTGCACAGGCGCTTGCTCACCCAACGTGGGCGATGGGCGGCAAGATCACGATCGACTCGGCGACCCTTATGAATAAGGGCCTGGAGGTGATCGAGGCGCACTGGCTCTTTGGTGTCCCATACGACAACATCGATGTCGTGATCCACCCGGAGAGCATCATCCATTCCCTGGTAGAGTTCGTGGACGGCAGCCAGATCGCTCAACTTAGCCTGCCCGACATGCGCCTTCCGATCCAGTACGCACTGACCTACCCAAAGCACACTCCAGGTCCCTGCCGCCGGCTCTCCCTGGCGGAAGTAGGAGTGCTGCGCTTCTCCGAGCCGGATCCCGCGCGATTTCCGGCCCTCGCCCTGGCTCGAGAAGCGGGTCTCGCCGGCTCCACCTACCCAACGGTCCTCAGTGGGGCGGATGAGGCGGCTGTTGAGGCATTCTTGGCTGGCCGGCTGCCGTTCTCGGAAATCGTTCCTGTCGTGTCCCAGGTGCTCCAAGCTCACCGGCCAGAAGGGCCGCTGAGCTTGGAGAGCATCGTCAGCGCGGATTGTTGGGCGCGGGAGCAGGCAAGAACGGAGATCACGTCCTTGGCGTCCCGCTAGTCCTCAACGCGCTGACGTCCCAGCCAGCCCCTCCAGTGCCTACGTTTCCCTCGCCAGGGTCACTGCACTTACCTCGCGTGCCCCACCAGCCAAGAGTGCGCTCGCGCACGCTCCCAGTGTCGACCCGGTAGTCACAACGTCGTCCACGAGCACCAGCCGCTTCCCCAACAGATCCATCCCCTGGGAGACGGCAAAGGCATCCTCGACGTTCCGGCGGCGCTCGTCCGCACCGAGACCAACCTGATGGGGTGTCGCTCGAACCCGCCGGAGTGCGGACAGCACTGGCACTGTTAGACGCTGCCCGGCCCCTTCGGCAAGCAAGGCAGACTGATTGTATCCGCGGCGCCGGAGACGCTCAGGATGCAGTGGTACGGGAACCAGCGCGTCAAGATCATGCCAGTAGACCAGCTGCTCCACCAGCGCCGCGCTTAGGTGGTCCGCCCGAGCCCACTCCTCCTCGTACTTGAATCGCATGATCGCATGCCGGAGCCAGCCATCGTAGCGTCCTACCGACCGCAGATCGCTGATGGACGGTGGTAAGCCCGAGCACAGGCAGCGGTCGAGTCCAGCCGGGGCACCGCAGCGCTGACACCACGGGGGTGCGAGGCGTGGCAGAGCAGCATCACAATCTCCGCAGACCCAGTAACCCCGCCGCCCACAGCCGGCACCGCGCGCTGGATAGACAACCTCCACTAGCGCCAATCCAACCCGACCGAGCCTCTCACTGAGCGACCGACCAACAACCATCAACGCCTCCCAGGAGACTTACAGGGGATGTCAGGCGCAGCATCGTCAGCCAGTCAGCCACTTCATGTTGACGCGATGTTCCGTGGCAGCCATTCTCTCCACGCGACCGATTCAGTCAACAGACGACCTGGCGCGATCATGTGCCCTACGCGACTGGTAGTACCCGTTGAAGGTCAGGCCGCCGTGGTACACCGAACCGGTCAGGCCACCTGACGGATGACTCGCACCCCTTGTAGGGCCACTGACCGGTTCGTACGCTCTCCAACCTGCCAGCCTAGGAGAACGTCGGCCTCGGGCTGTCTATAGGCACTGCTATACTGTTGATAGCTATGGAGATGGTACCCACCGGCGCCCCAATCAAGCAGTCGCTCACCGACATCCTGCTCTACGGATCCGATGCCACGGCGGGGATCGTTGCTGTAGAACCGGTGGGCGCTGACCGGATGGCCCTCATCCGACGTTGTGCGGACGGAGAGCGAGAGCTTGTCGAGGATGCCTTTCGCCCCTGGTTGGTAGCGGACCGGGCGGAGCCCTGGGCCGCTCACCGCTCGCGCCCAGAAATCCACCGCCTTGATGGGGACCACCGCCTCCGGTATCTCGTGCGGTTCTCGAACTGGCCGGCCTACGTGGACGGAGAGCGGGCGGGAAGGGACGCAGGGGAAACCTACTTTCGGTTCCGCTCGCGCGTCGAACAGTACCTGGTTGCCACCGGCCGAACCTTATTCAAAGGTTTAGTATTTGACGACCTTCGTCGGCTCCAACTTGACATCGAAACCCTTGGCCTTGACCCACGTGAACCCTCAGCTCAGGTCATTACCGCGGCCGTGCGCTTAGCCCACCAGGGCCGCGTCATCGAGGAGCATCTCGTTTTAGAGAGTACCGAAGCGGACTTGCTCCTCCGCCTCAGCGACGCGATCCACCGTCTTGACCCGGACGTGATCGAAGGGCACAACATCTTCAACTTCGACCTGCCGTTCCTTGCCGAACGGGCGGCGCGCTTGGGCGTGACGTTGCGGTGGGGTAGGGATGGTTCACCAGTGCGGATCGGTGAGGGAAAGCAGCGGTTCAAGGTGGGAGCGTTAGTGCTTCCGTTTACCCCGGCCTACGTCTTCGGGCGCCATATCGTCGACACGTACCAGCAGATTCAACGCTACGACATCAGTGGGCGTCTTGGCAGCTACGCACTCAAACGGGTCATGCACGAGCTCTACCCGGACCAAACGCGGACTCTTATCCCCGGCGAACAGATTCGACACATCTGGGTCCAGCGTGACCTTGATCGGCTGCGGGCCTACAACCTCGACGATGTCCGGGATGTTGACACGCTCTCCCGCCTCACTGTCCCCACCGAGTTCTACCAAACCCAACTCCTTCCCCGATCCTTTCAGAGCGTCGCAACTGGCGGACCGGGCGAGAAGATCAACGACTTGATGGTCAGAGCCTATCTCAGTCAGGACCACAGCCTTCCCACTGCCAGGCCCCCTCGCAGCTATCCAGGAGGCCATGCCGAATTGCTCGAGGTCGGGGCTTTCGCACCAGTGGTCAAATGCGACGTCGAGAGCCTCTACCCCTCCATCATGCTTGCCGACCGCATCTCGTCAGCTTCTGACGTCCTCGGTGCCTCGCTGCCGATGTTAGAGAACCTAACACGTCGAAGGCTCGACGCGAAAGCGCGCAGCCGTGCCGCGAGCGGCGCCGAGCGTGCCGTGTGGGACGGGCTCCAGTCCAGCTTCAAGGTCCTCATCAACTCCTTCTACGGCTACCTAGGATATGGCGGGGCTTTATTCAACGACTACGACGCTGCTGAGCAAGTGACTCTAGCCGGGCAGGGCATCATCAAAACGGTCGTGGACGAACTTCGCCGCTCTGGTGCCACCCCGATTGAGGTTGACACTGACGGCGTCTACTTCGTTCCGCCGCCCCACGTCCGGTCCCGCTCCGACGAAGACGCCTACATCCAATGCCTCGGAGCAAGCCTCCCGTCCAGCATACGCCTAACCCACGACGGACGCTTCGCGGGCATGCTCTCACTTCGACTAAAAAACTACGCTCTCCTGGATGAGAACGGCACGATGCTCCTCAAGGGAAGCTCGTTGCGCAGCCGCAAGATGGAACCCTGCTTTCGACGATTCCTCAGTCAGGCCGCACGGGCCTTCCTAACCCAGCAGCAAGACATGGTACGAGACGACTATTTTGCCTTAGCCGACCAGATCCGCCGCCGCACGCTTTCCGTAACCGAGTTCAGCCAGTGGAGCATGTTGAACGAGGAGACACTCGCCAAGCAGCCCCGAATCAAGCGCCTGGTGGCACGGTCCAGCCTCACTGTGCAGTGGGGGGAACGCGTCGAAATTTACGAACGCGAAGATGGAGAACTTGCCCTCGTCGACGAGTATCACAACGACGAAAGCGTCACCTATCTCCTCCGCCGCCTCCGTGACGTTGCTGAGCGATTCAGGTCACTCTTTCCCAATGACGCCGCATTCGATGCCTTCTTCCCCCCGTTCACCTCCCGTACAGACATGGACGCCGCCCGGGAGCAGCAAGCCGCCCATCAACTCCAGTTCTTCGACTAACGTTCCGGCTCAATATGACCCACTGACCAACGCAAACTCACCTGAATCGCCCCAATCCCCGCCCGGAGCCGCCGCAGGACACTCCGGCCATCTGACCCCAACCCAACTCACATCCCTCTCACAAACCACAAAGACAACTTCCACGCCGGGCCGCCGCCTCGTCGAGGGGGACGGGTGGTGGCCGAAGCACGCCAAGAGCCCCCAGCGACGCAGGTCACTGGGGGCTCTTAGGGAA
>JALYMD010000595.1 GCA_030773875.1 Chloroflexota bacterium
CGGTGTCCTGCCAGAGCTCGACCGCGGTGGTCTGCCGGTGGATCTCAGGGTTCGCCGGGTTGTTGAACTGCTGCGGCATCCAGGCATTCGGCGTTTCGGCCAGAATCTGCTCCGCCTTCGCTACCGCCCCGGCCATGCCCTCCGCGGGAGGGGTCAAGACCAACTCGGCCCCAAAGCCAAGCAGCAGCACCCGCCGTTCCAGGCTCATGCTCTCGGGCATGGTCAGGACCAGCCGGTAACCGCGCGACGCTGCAACCCAAGCCAACGCGATGCCGGTGTTGCCGCTGGTCGGCTCGACGATCGTAGTGACACCGGGTTGGATCACCCCGCGCCGCTCAGCATCGTCGATCATCGCCACGCCGATGCGGTCCTTCACGGAGAAGCCCGGGCTGAACGACTCTAGCTTGCCAACGAGGAGACCGGGGAGATCCTTCGCGAACCGGCCCAGCCGCACGAGCGGCGTATTCCCGATCAACTGCGTGGCATCCTCGGCGATGGCTGGGCGGGTGCGGCGAACGAGATCGTCCGGGCTAAGTGGCGCCTGAACGGGATTCGAGGCGAGGGTGGTGGCCATCAATGGTCCTTTCAAGGGAGCGACTGGTGCTCGAAGCGAGTTGTACACCTATTTTAGAGTTTTCTATCAAGAATAGCAAGAGTCTGTCCGCCGCTTGCGCCCGCAGATGACCGACCGCACCACGTCTCCGCTGTCGGATTCCGCACGTCGAGCAGGAAATGGTGCGTGACGAGCCTCGGCCCGGACAGTCGCGTTGCGTGGGCAGGCGGGGGTTATGCGGGCTCCGATTGTTCGCTTGGTCGTCCGTTACCGCCTACTCGTGCTCAGCCCCGGAGGGGCTTCCTGGAGTGAGCTCGGTGATGCATCCCCGGACTCAGAGACTGACGCCGGAGGGAAGGACAACCCTCCGGACGGAGCTGGTATTACGCGTGGTCGAGGGCCGTCTGGCGCGCAAGCAGTGGTTCCGTGTTGGCATCTCCGTCCGACGCCGGGAGACGTCCGGTCTCGCGCTGGTAGTCCGCTTCGCTGCCGATCCAGGTCGCGCCGTCCGCGTAGGACTCCTTCTTCCAGATTGGCACGATCTCCTTCAGGCGCTCGATGGCGTACTGGCAGGCGGCGAAGGCCTCCCCCCGATGGGCGGAGGCGACGGCAATCACGACACTGGCCTCGCCCATGCTCAGCAGCCCGGTGCGGTGGACGATCGCAACCCGATCTAGGCCCCACCGCTCGCGGATCTCCTCGCCGATCCGAACCAGCATCTTCTCCGCGGCCGGTTCGTACGCCTCGTACTCCAGCGCCGTCACCGCTTGCCCCCGCGCGTGATCGCGGACGGTGCCGGTAAAGGTCACGATCGCGCCGGCCGCCGGCCCGGCGACGGCCGCCTCCACGGCACGGGCGTCGAGCGGCTCCGCCGTCACCCGGAACAAGCGGGCGTCGGACCCGCCGCTGACCGGGGGGATGAAGGCGACCTCGTCGCCCTCGGCCAGCGGATGGTCCGCATCAACGTACTCCTGGTTGACCATCAGCATGGTGGAGCGTTTCATCCCCGCGAGGCGGGGGTCCTCCCCGGCAACTTGGTCGAAGAGGGCGCCAGCGGTGGTGGCGGGGGCGACCTCGCGCGCCTCCTCGGAGCGCCCCAGCGCCTCCCGCATCCCCGCGAAGTAGCGCAAGCTGATCCGCATCACTGCCCCTCGACCTTTCCGACCATCTGCTCCAAGTACGCGTCGAGCCCAGTGCTGGCGCCACGCGCATGGTGACGTTTCACCCCGCTCGGCGAATCTACCATCGTCGGGAGCGCCGGTGCCTGGGGCAGGAGTAACAGCTGGGAACGTGAGCGCCCCGGGCGGTGTCGCCCGAGGCGCTTAGCGGTCTGCGGCGAAGAACCCCGCTGGGCCTACTGGCCGCCGCTCAGGTGACGCTGAAGGTGGCTTCGCACCTGCTGTACGGTGTTCCGGTTGTTGTCCATCAGCGTCTGGAACAGGCCGGCGCATTCCTGGTCACCAGCCTGCTGCGCGTCCTGGAGGTACTTCTGCAGCGCTTCCTCGCCCTGGAGCAGGCTGCTCATTGTGGCAACGAGGTCGTACTCCAGGTTGCTCACCCCGTAGCGATCGGTGCCCTTGTCCGCCATGAGTCGTCCCTCCCGCATCGTCCACGAACCGCACCGGCGCGGTCCCTTCGATCAAGGGAGCAAGCCTCATGCCAGAGCCGCCCTCCGATCCTTCGGGGCAACGACGCGGATGCAGCACGCCCCGGATCGGTCTGGACCGTCCGGGGCGCCTCTGGAAGCGAGCAGGGTTGCGGTTACTGGCCGCCACTCAACTGGCGCTGCAGCGCGCTGCGGAACTGCTGCGCCGAGGCCCGGTTGTTGTCCATGAGCGTGCGGAAGAGCGTTGCGCACTCGGAATCGCCCGCCTGCTCAGCGTCCTGGGCGTACTTGTGCAGGGCCTCCGAGCCCTGAAGCAGATTGCTCAACGTGGTGATGAGATCGTACTCGAGGTTGCTGACCCCGTACGTGTTTTGTCCGTCGGACATGCGTTGTCTCTCCCTCCGGCGATAGCGATCAGCGGTGCCTTGTTGGCCGCCGCTCCTAGGCGTGCAAGGCACATGCCATGCCGCATCAGTCGCAAAGACCGCGTTCCCTGCAACGCCGTGCCGCGAGCGGCGGACGGCTCGGTCGACAATCCGGCTGGGAACTCGTCTGGCGGGCATTACGGCGAGGGTCCCCGCAGGTCAACCATGATCACAGGTGCGTGTCGAACCAGTCGACGATGCGGCGCAGGCGCTCGATCCGGTGTGCCGGTTTGCCCGAGCGCGAGAGGTTGTGGCTCTCGCCGGGGAAGCGGACAAAAACGACCTCCCGCCCCAGTCGCTTCAGGGCGACGAAGAGTTGCTCCGCCTGCTCGATCGGGCAGCGGTAGTCCTCCTCGCTGTGCAGGATCAGCAGCGGCGCCGTGATCTTCTCGACGTAGGTGATCGGGGAGAGCGCCAGGTAGCGCTCCCGCGCCGCCCAGGGCGGGCCGCCGAACTCGACGTCCAGGCTCACCACCGCGATGTCGTCCGTGCCGTAGAGGCTGACCAGGTTGGAAATCGAGCGCTGGGTCACGCCGGCCCGAAAACGGTCGGTCTGGCCCAGGAGCCAGTTCGTCATGTAGCCGCCGTAAGAGCCGCCGGTGACCCCGAGCCGGGCCGGGTCGATCCCGCCCCCCGCAAGAGCGCGGTCAATCACTGCCATCAGGTCCGGGGTGTCCTGCTCTCCCCAGGCGGCGTGGAGCGCCGAGGTGAAGGCTTCCCCGTAGCCGGTGCTGCCTCGCGGGTTGGCATAGACCACCGCGTAGCCGCGCGCTGCCAAGAGCTGAAGCTCGTGGAAGAACGACGTGCCGTACATCGTGTGGGGCCCGCCGTGAATCTGGAGGATCGCCGGAAGCGCCACCCCTTCTGCCGCCTTCGGCGGGCGAAGGATCCAGCCCTGGACCCGGTGCCCATCCGCCCCCTCGACCCAGATTTCCTCCGGATTGGCGACGGCGATCTCCCGCAGCAGATCGGCGTTGAACGCGGTCAACACCCGCTCCTGCTTGCCGTCCAGCGCGTGGATCTCGAAGGGCGTCACCGGATCGGAGACGGCGCAGACCAGCGTCTCCCCTGTCCCCGTCGTGTCGAAGGCGGCCACGCGGCGGACGCCGGCGGTGAGCGGCGTCACGGCGCCATCCAGATCGACCCGGTGCACGTGGGTCGTCCCACGGTCGCTGGCAAGGAAGAGGAGGGCGCTCCCGTCCGCGCTCCACCGCGGGCGCTGGGGCGGAAACTGGCCGATGTCGGAGATCGCCTGGTCCCCCACGCCCCGGTCGAACCCTGCCGTGAGCGATCTCGGCTCCCCGCCGCCGGCCGGTAGCTCCCACACCTCGTGGTTCGGGCCTTCCTGACGCAGCTTGCGGTGCCCGGTGCAGGCGATCGTGGTCCCGCCCGGCGACCAGGCCGGAAGGTCGAAGAAGCCGCCACCCTCGGTGAGGCGGCGGGGCGGCGAGCCGGGAACGACCGCCCAGAGATCGCGGGAGCGCTCCAGTTGCCAGCCGGAGTTGCGGTTCGCCGCGAACGCGAGCTCGCGCCCGGACGGCGACCAGGCGGGGGAAGAGTGCTCGAAGTCGCCATCCGTCACCCGCTCGGGCTCGGCACCCTCCCGGTCGACATCGACGATCCAAATGTGGCGGTGCTTGCCGCCCAGGAACCCCTCTCCGTCGAACTTGTACCGGAGCTCGGTGATGACCTTGACGTCGCTGCCCGGGTTGGGGTCCGGCGGCGTCAGCTTGCTGACGAACGCGACCCGATGCCCGTCCGGCGCCCAGACCGGATCCGAGACGGCGTTCTCCAGGTCGGTGACGTGGCGGGCTTCGCCGCCCCCGACCTGGATCACCCAGAGCTGCGGCGTCTCCGTGTCCCGGTCGGAAAGAAAGGCGAGCCGCCTCCCGTCCGGCGACCAGCGGGGGGAGGTGTCCCGCTTGGCGCCTGCAGTAAGCTGGACGGGCGCGCCGCCCCCGACCGGCACGGTCCAGATGGCGGAGCGGTAGGTGTCCGCCTCGGCGTCAGTTGTCGTCACCGCGACGGCGACGGTCGAGCCGTCCGGCGAGAGCGCCGGCTCTCCGACCACCTTGATCCCGAACAGATCCTCCGCGCTGATCGGCCGCCCGTTCTGGTAACCAGCCCGGGTAGCCAGCGACCTTCCCCCCGATCGAACACCACCCTCCGGTGTGCCGGGCGGCGGCTCAATCCCGTCGGCGCCCGGCGGCTCCTCCGTTGCAGCTGGATCCGCGTCAATCCTTGCCACCAGGGCTTGGCGCCGGGACTCGCCCCCGCTTCTGGTGCCCTTGCTGTGCTGCTTGTCCATCTGTTGCTCCTCGTGTCCTGTCTCGGCTCAGACACCGCCGCTCGGGATGACAGGCCAGGCCCGGACCGCTACCATCCCCATTCCGGGCCGGAGATGGATTGCCCGGTGCGGCATCTGGGTCGCGCCAGCGGTCCCTGCTGTTCCGAATCCACCACCAGAGGGATCATACGTGACCGTCTCAGCCCCGGAGTTCCGCGTCCGCCCGGCCACCATGGATGACCTGGAGACCGTCCTCGCCCTGATCGAGGCCCACGACATTGCCGAATTCGGCCACCCTGACATCTCCCTCGAGAACCTGCGCGGTGAGTGGGAAGACCTCGACCTCCCCGAAGACAGCTTTCTCGCCCTGGGACCGGACGGCCAGGTCGTCGGCTACGCGACCGTTCGTCATCGCCGCAACTACGTCCAGATCGATTCGGACGGCTACGTCCACCCGGACCACTGGGGCCAGGGAGTCGGCGCGCTCCTTGTGCGGGTCACCGAGGATCGGGCTCGCCGCCTCGCGCCGCTGGCGCCGGAGGGCATCAAGGTTGTCCTGACCAACGCGGTCAACGGCGCGAACCGGCCCGCCCGGGCGCTGCTCGAAGGCGAGGGCTACGCGGCGGCCCGGCACTTCTGGCGGATGGTGATCGACCTGGATGGCCCGCCCGCGCCCGTCGACTGGCCCGAGGGCATCAC
>JALYMD010000596.1 GCA_030773875.1 Chloroflexota bacterium
TGGCCCCGACTCTTCGAGCGGGAGGCCACCGCCATCCGGGCTGTCCTCGGGGATCGGGCGCTCCTGATCGAGCACGTCGGCTCAACCTCCGTGCCAGGGCTGGCGGCCAAGCCCAAGATCGACATCCTGCTCGTGGTGCCGAACTCGTCGGACGAACCGGCCTACGTCCCCCCGCTGGAGGCTGCCGGGTACACGCTGCGCATCCGCGAACCGGACTGGTACGAGCACCGCATGTTCAAGGGGCCAAACGTGGACATCAACCTCCACGTCTTCTCGCCCGGCTGTCCCGAGATCGAGCGTATGCTCCTCTTCCGAGACTGGTTGCGCCGCAACGAAGCGGATCGGCAGCGATACGAGCGCACCAAGCGTGACCTCGCCCGGCAGGATTGGACGCACACGCAGAACTACGCTGATGCCAAGACGACCGTGGTTGAGGAGATCATCGCTCGTGCGCGGGAGGGTGATGGCAGCGACACGACCGTTGATGGCTCCACTGGCGTCACGGAGCCAGCTGGGGCGTGAAGGACCCGGTCTCCGTCATAGCTTCGACAGCCTCGCCCCGCCTCCACTCGGCCCCTCCCGGAATTCAGCCAGCATGGATCAGGAGCAGTTCACGGTGGCATCTTCCTCCCTCGCGCCCGACCTCGTCTTGCTCAACGCCCACATCCACACGGTCGACGACACCAACCCGAGCGCCAGCGCCGTCGCTATTAAGGACGGACGCTTTATCGCGGTCGGCATGGACGAGGAGGTGCGAGATCTGGCAGGCGACGGCACCCGCGTTGAGGATCTGGGCGGCGCGACGGTCGTTCCCGACCTGATTGACGCCCACAACCACCTGCTCTCGACCGGACTCATGCTGGGTCCGGTCCAACTCTATGGCTGCCGCAGCATCGGAGAGGTGGTGGACCGCGTGGCCGAGCGCGTGCAGGCGACACCTTCCGGCACCTGGGTGGTCGGACGGGGATGGGACGAGAGCCTGCTGGCCGAGGGCCGCCACCCCGCCAGGAACGACCTTGACGCCGTCGCGCCACACCACCCGGTCGTCATCCACCGGGTCTGGAACAAGCTCGTCGCCAACTCCGCCGCGCTGCGCCTGGCCGGGATCACCGCCGAGACGCCTGACCCACCAGCGGATGTGCGCTACGCCGGCTCCTTCGAGCGGGACGCCGCCGGTGAGCCCACCGGGCTCTTCCGCGACCGCGCCAAGGACCTGATCACCGACTGCATCCCCGAACCCACCGAGGAGGAGTTGGTCGCGGCAATCGAGCGGGCCTGCCGCGCCTACAACGCCGTCGGCATCACCGGCGTCGCTGAGCCCGGTCTCTCGCCGCGCCAGATCCGCGCCTTCCATCGGGCGCGCCAGGAGGGCCGGCTCACCGTCCGGACCGATCTCCTGCTCGGCGCCTGGGGGTACGTGCCCATCGAGGAGGAGCCCCTCCTCCAGGAGCGCTTCGCCGGGATCGGGGTGACCGGCGGGTTCGGGGACGATCTGCTCCGGCTTGAGGGGATCAAGTTCATGCCGGACGGCGGCGTCGGCGACCGCACGGCGAAGATGCGCGAGCCCTACCTGGACGAGCCCGACAACACGGGCACCTGGGTGGTGGAGCCTGGTCGGCTGGCGGAGCTAATCCGCTGGGTCCACGACCTGGGCTGGTCGATCGATACGCACACCTGCGGCGATGAGGCGCAGGAGACGGTGGTCCGGGCCTACGTCGCCGCGCAGAATGCGAACCCCAATCCGCGGCTTCGCCACCGCGTCCACCACGCCTACTTTCCGACCCCGGAGACCCTGCGCCTGATGGGGGAGCACCGCATCCCGGCGCTCGTCTCGGCGCCGTTCCTAGCCAACCTGGGGGAGAGCTTCGTCGCCTCGGTCGGCGAATCGCGGGCGGCGGGGGCGATGCCCATGCGCGCCTACCTCGACGCCGGGGTGCCCCTCGCCGCCACCTCCGACGCCCCGATCACGGATTTCAACCCCTGGGTCGGCTTCGCCGCCGCCGTCACCCGGCGAACCGTCGCCGGCCGCCTGCTCGGCCCCGCGGAGACCCTGACCCCCGCCGAGGCCCTCCGCGCCTACACCCTCGGCGGCGCCTACGCGACGGGCCTTGAGCGCCTCAAAGGCTCCATCGAGCCGGGCAAGGCCGCGGACCTGACCGTGGTGGACCGCGATCCCCTGTCCGTCGCCCCAGAAGAGCTTCCGGACGTCCGGCCGACGGCCACCCTGCTCGGCGGTAGGTGGGTCTTCGACGAGCGCTAGTCACCCTCCCCCGCCGCCGGATCCGCGAGCACCTCCACCCCGGCCCGCTCGGCAGCCGCCCGCAGCCGAGCGTCCTGGGTTGCAAGGGGCAATCCTTCACGCACGGCAAGCTCCAGATAGATCGCGTCATAGACCGTGATCGCCTGCTGCCGGGCCAGCGCGAGAGTCGGCCCCCAAGCCAGGGACACGTCCACGGGATGGAGGGTGATGGGGAGATCTGTCAGGAGTTCTGTCGCACGCGTCACCTCCGCCATACTGACGCGGCCTCTCCGCTCGCCCATCAGGAGCGCGTTCGCGACCTCGAGCGGCCAGACGGCCGGCACCACCGCTCCCTCATCCCGGAGTCGGTCCAGAACAGCGCTGCTGTAGGAAGTCGCCTCGCCTTCGATCAGCCACGCCAGCGTCACGGACGCATCGAGGACGAACGGCATCAGTACCGACGGCCTTCCTCGATCAGTTCGCGAATCGTGAGCCCCCCAAGAGTTACTTTGCGGGTTCGTCGGAACTCGTTGATGGCATCGATCGCCCTCCCGACATCGGCAGGCTTCGCGCCGTCCGGTGGCACGAGCTTCGCCACGGGCACTCCGTGCTTGGTGATCGTGATCGTCTCCCCGGCCGCCACCTCGTCCAGCAGCCGCGGCAGGTGGGTCTTCGCCT
>JALYMD010000597.1 GCA_030773875.1 Chloroflexota bacterium
TGTGAAGGCCTTGCCGGGGTGCCCATGGTCTTGGGGGTGGCGGGGACTGTCTCAGGAGTGGGGGTGTCCAAGACAGCGCCTATGCCCTCTGCTGGCCGGGAACGTGGGGCAGTCTGAACGACGCGCACGACGCGTCATTCCGAGGCCGGGGACGCTTCATCGGAGGGGCGGAGGAGCCAGCAATTGTTGGTGAGCCCTGCCTAACCTGCAAAGACTGGCGCCGCTGCGGTTCCAGCTGTCGCTGCCCCAGATAGAGACATCGCGAACGATCCACGCCCGAGGCCGTTAATCTGCCGGAGACGGTCGTCGGGCTTCACGTCGTGACCCTCTGAGATCTGGTGCTCCATTCTTCGGCCCCGGTCGGGCTCTTACGGCTGCACTCCATCTTCTATGGAGGATGCTGCTCCGGTCCCGTCTGAATCCCTCGCGGGGCTCATCGATCTCAGCCTGGCCCGGTTGCCGGATGAGGCACGGGCGCGGTAACCGCCCCATGGCCTGGGAGTGTTTCAGTCATCACGGTCGCGACCACTGCTCCCGAGGCAAGTGTCAAAACGCCGACTGCGCCGATTGCCCATTGGAGTCCTAGCAGGTCCGCGATGGCCCCGGCCAAGAGTGCTCCGATCGCGTACCCGCTGTCTCGCCACAGGCGATAGACACCCACGGCCGAGGCTCGCCATTCCGGGTGAGCGATATCCCCGATGGCGGCAAGGAGCGTCGGATAGACCATCGCCGTCCCCAGCCCCAGGAGCACCGCGCCGAGCGCCCAGGGTCGAAAACCCTCCCAGAGCAGGATCAGGAAGATGCCCGCCGCCTGGACCCACATGCCGGCGGCGATCAATCCCTTACGGCCGAGCTGGTCGGAGAGCGAACCGGTCAGGAGTTGGGTGACGCCCCACACGCCGGGATAGATCGCAGCCAGGACCGCGATCTGGTCGAGGCCCAGCCCGCCCGCCGCGAAGAAGAGTGGAAAGAGGCCCCAGGCCATCCCATCGTTGAGATTATTGATGAGACCGGCCTGGCTGGTCGCGAAGAGCCGACGGTCCCGCCAGGTGGCCAGCGCGAATACCTCACCGAACGAGGGGCCGGCAGGCCGGGCTGAGTCGCCGCTGTGGAGCGCAGCCTCGCGGCGCGCGTGGCCATGAGAGTCATGCACGGTGAAGACGGACAGCAGGAGACCGGCAACGGCAAAGACAACGCCGAGGTAAAAGGGCTCCGGCCGCAGGCCATAGGACGACGCCACGTAGCCGGAAGCGAGCGCAGCCCCCGCCACCGACAGATACCCTGCCGCCTCGTTCAGCCCCATCGCCAGGCCGCGCTTGGCCGGCCCCACCAGATCGATCTTCATGATGACGGTGGTGGACCAGCAGAGCCCTTGATTGATGCCCAACAGCACGTTGGCGAAGACCACCCAGCTCCAGGTCGGGGCAAGCATGATCAGGAAGGGCACCGGCAGCCCCACAATCCAGCCGGCGACGAGGATAGGCTTCCGCCCAATCCGGTCCGAGAAGTGACCGGCCCCGAGGTTGGCCACCGCCTTGACGATGCCGAAGCTGACGATAAAGGAGAGGGCGACCGTGCGGGAGACCTCTCCGAAATCCTGCTCCGCGAGCAACGGAACGACGGTCCGCTCCAGCCCGACCATCCCCCCAACAAAGGCGTTGACCACCACGAGGAGGGCGAACTGCTCCCAGTTCTCTCGTAGACCGAGTCGGGGTGTTGAGACTGTGGAGGTTGCCCGGCCGTTAGGAAATCGCACAGCGGTTCGCCCCCGCCTCCAGATCGGTCACATCGCCCTCCGGCGTCTCGCCGGCCTCATTGAGCTCAACAATTAGGGCGTGGTTCGGCGGCGTCGGCGGGATCCGGCCGAGGATCGTCTCGACGAACTCAGTCTCAGATAGCCGCATCGTTTCGACCCGGGACAGGACTCTATGCAGAGGCGCGCTAATTGGCTGGCCATCGAATGGAACCGGCTCGCTTGTGTGGCCTGGCAGGATCAGCGTCTCTGGGGGCAAATCGGTCAACCTTTGCAGGGATCGGTAGAGGAGCCCCGCCCTAGTTCGGGCCTCCTCCGCGCTTGCCTCCAGGTCCGGTCTCCCTACGCCTGCCAGGAAGAGCGTGTCGCCGGTGAACAGCGCCCGACCATCCAAGAAATAGCAGCTACTCTCCGTCGTGTGACCTGGGGTATGGATGACCGTCAGTGTCGCCCCGCCAATGGAGATCGTGTCGCCGTCCCGGATCGGTGCGAAACCGTAGGCCACCCGCTCGGGCTCCGGCAGGTGCAGCGTCACCCCGGCACGCTCGGCGAGTGATCGAGAGCGGCTCAGGTGGTCGGCATGAACGTGGGTGTCAAGGACGTGGCGGATGGTCCAGCTCTGCTGGGCGGCGAGATCGACGTAGACGGCGGGATCCAGGGACGCGTCGATCACGGCAGCTTCGCCGTCGGCTCCGACCAGGTAGGAGAGACAGCCCTTTCCGGTCCTGCGCACTTGGATCACGGTTGCCAGGCTCGCCGGTACGGAGACCGTCGCGGTGTTCCAGGCCAAGCTCCAGGCCTTCATCCCGCCCGTCAGGGAGCGGGCTTCGATGCCCTGCGCCCGCAGGATCTCGGCGGCCGTGAGGCTGGCCTTGCCGGCACCACAGACCGTCACGACCGGCGCACTGCCGTCAAGGTCGAGGGCGTCCAGCGCACCTGTGTCGCCCGCCTTGAGGGCCGCGTAGGCATCGATGTGGCGGCTCCCTGGAATGGCCCACTCGGCCCGATCCTCGGCCGTCCGCACGTCCAGCACCGTCACCGTTTGACCCGCTTCCAGCATGGTCCTCAGTTCGTCGACGCTGATCGCGGTCGTCTCAATCGCTGTTGTCATTGTTCGTCCTGCTCCGCTCGGCTTTGCTTAGAAGACGAGCACGTTGGTGGCGTCGGCGCAGCGCCGTGCGACATCCGGCGGGGTGGTGAAGCTGGCGTTCTTACCGTCGAGATCGGCCTCGCTGACCCCACGGGCCTGCGCACAGCCGCCTCATATGTAGACTGAGATTCCCTTCTCACGGATCTTGGCCATCAGCTCCCGCAGCGGCGGCAGCCCCAGCGGGGTGAGCGTCTCGATGTAGCGATCCTGGATCAGGACTGCCGCGTCCCCCATCAGGTTGATCGTCGCCTCGATCCCCGCTTCCGCCGCCCCGTTTCATGAATACCAGTGAAGGGTGGGAAGCCGAAGGATGATCGATAGGCCGACGACGCACGCGCTCGCGGTCTTTCTCGCGGTGGTCGAGCACGGAACGATGACAGCCGCGAGCGAGGCGAGCGGACTGAGCCAGCCAGCGATTTCCAACCAAATCAAGACGTTGGAGCGTCACTACGGCACCGCCCTGCTCGATCGCGGCGGCCGGGGGGTAACGCCGACCGCGGCCGGAGCCTACGTCGCCGATTACGCCCGTCGCATCCTGG
>JALYMD010000598.1 GCA_030773875.1 Chloroflexota bacterium
AGCGCAAGGACGAGCAGCATTGCGCGGAAGGCAAATCTACGACCGGACACGGACATTGGCACTTCCTTCAACCGGAGCGGTAGCGATCGGAGGTGAGATGACCTCCCGCCACCATGATGCTCTCGCCCGGCTAGCGTCAGCGGTCCGACGCCACCATCCGTAAGTATACGATTCACGGGCTGAGATTGTGATGGATTGAACGATCTTCGGATACAAACGGGAGATCGTCTGTAGAGCGTTGTTCGACAGCGGGACCGCTACGAGATGGGGTGACGGCCAGTTTCACGCCGCACTCGCCGTCACCGCCCCTGGCAACAGGAGAGCGAGGGCCCGGAGCACGCTGGGCGAAACAGACAGACCGACGCGGGCTGCCCAGCTCCACGGCGACCTCCGGACGAAGGGGAAGCGCTAGACCGCTGTGAGGGTCAACATCGACTTGTAGCGGGACGTTGCCTCGTCCGGCTCCTCCACGATGCCATTGCGACGGTCTTCCAGGACTAACCCAATCTCGTGCTTGAGCGCGTCAAGCATCTCCGCCTCGGCGATCGTGCGGACGATCTTGCCCTTGCGGAAGATCACGCCCTTGCCGTTGCCGGCGGCAAGCCCCACGTCCGCATCACGCGACTCGCCCGGTCCGTTCACCACGCAGCCCATCACCGCGACCCGGATCGGCTCGTTCACTGTGGCGAGGAAATCGTCGACCTGATTCGCGAGCTTGAAGAGGTCCACCTCGACCCGACCGCAGGTAGGACAGGCGATCATGGTCGCGCCCTTCTGCCGCAGCTCCAGCGTCTTCAGAATCTCGTACCCGACGAAGACCTCTTCGACGGGATCGGTGGTGAGGGAGACTCGAATCGTGTCCCCGATCCCCATCGCCAGCAAGGTGCCGATCCCGACGGCCGAGCGAACACTTCCGGCGCGAGGCGTGCCAGCCTCCGTAACACCGAGGTGGAGCGGATAGTCGTTGGGGAGCCGGGCGAAGCGACGGTAGGCTTCGAGCAGCACGGGGACCTCGAACGCCTTCAGGCTGACTTTGATCTGGCCGAAGTCCAGATCCTCCAATATCTTGATGTGGCCGAGCGCCGAGCGGACAAGCCACTCGGCCCGTAACTCGAGTTGGCTCGCCCCCTGCGACGCCATCTCGTCGACGAACTCCTCCGTCATTGGAGCTACGGACCCGAAGTTGACGCCGATCCGGATTGGCGTTTGCCGCTCCTTCGCCTTCGCCACCACCTCGCGGACATCCTCCGGCTTGCGGATGTTGCCCGGGTTCAGCCGCAGGCCATGGATGCCCGCGTCAAGCGCCTTGAGTGCCAAGGTGTGCTCAAAGTGGATGTCGGCGATCAGGGGAACCGGCGAGTGGGGCACGATCTCGGGCAGAGCCGCGGCAGCCTTCCGGTCCGGCACGGCAACGCGGACGATCTCACAGCCCGCCTCAGCAAGCTTTCGAATCTGAGCGAGGGTGGCGGCCGGATCGCGGGTATCGGCCGTCGTCATGGACTGGACCCGGATGGGATTCTCCCCACCGATCTCAACGCCCCCGACATCCAGCACTCGGGTCTTCCGGCGCGGCGCAACCAGCGACATGACCTGTAACTCCTTGGGATGAAACGTAAGTGTGAAGTGCGGACCGGCGCGTCTACGGAAGGAACGATCGACCGTCCACGATCCGATCGACGTCGAAGAAGGCAATCACGAACATCAAGCCGAGCAGAACCACAAGGCCGAAGAAGTGGACCACGCCCTCCTTCTCCGGTGCGATCCTTCGACCGCCACGAAGGATCTCAATCAGGACAAAGAAGAGTCGTCCACCATCGAGGGCCGGTAACGGCAGCAGATTCAGCACGGCCAGGTTCAGGGAGAGGACGATCGAGATCTGCGTCAGCACGCTCCACAGCGGCAGTGGGCTGGCCTCAATCGTCTCGCTGGTAATCTGGCCCATGCCGATCGGCCCAGCGACCTGATCCCACTGGTCCCGGCTCGTTACCAACTCCCGAATGCCTTGGATCATCGCGACCGTCTGGTCGTACGCCTCCCGGAAGCCCCGCGGGATGACCTGCCCGGCCGGCACATCCTCGAACCGCGGCTCGATCTTCGGGTCAATGCCGAGCGGGTCGTACGCGCTCGGGAGCGACGCATTGATGCCTACGGCCGCCAGAATGCTGTCCGCGTTGGAGAGGTCGGGTACGGCCACCTGGGTCTGCTGAGCGGCGGCGCCACGGATGACCTCGGCCGGGACCGTCGTTCCCTGAGCCGCTTCTAGCGCACTCGCTAAGACCTCCGGTGACGTAACCAGCTGTCCCGCAACGGAGACGAGACGGTCGTCCGCCTTCCACCCGGCAGTGGCCGCCGCCGATCCCTGCTCAACCTCGGTGATGGTCAACCCAGACACCGGCACCGCGAGTTGCACTTCCCGCGGTTCGCCTTTGCCCTCGTCGGCAGCAACCGTCACGGGAACCGTCTGGCCCTGAACCCGATCTAGCTCAAATGTGGCAGCGTAATTGTCCTCCACCTCGCGACCATTGACCGCGAGGATCCGATCTCCAGCCTGGATTCCGGCCTGCTCGGCAGGGCTACCGGGAGCGACAGCTCCCACGTAGATGTTGGCGGCCGTCGGGTTTGCCAGATTGATCCCGGTCGGACCCTGCCCTGTGGGCGGATCCTCTCGCGGCGTGACCGTGGTCGATATCCGCTGGCCACCCCGCTCAACGACGACGTTCATCGGGCGTCCGCCATACTCGCGGGTGACGCCAATGACGTCATCTGTGTCCTGGACGGGAACGCCCGCGACCTCCACGATCCGGTCGCCCGACTGCCACCCGGCGAGAGCCGCAGGAGAATCCTGCGAGACAGCATCGATGTAGGCATTGTTACTCGGGACCCCCTGGATGCCCACTAAGAAGATCATGAGGACGCCGGCAAGCAGCACGTTCATCCCGGAGCCAGCCGCAAGAAAGAACGCCCGCTGGCCCGGAGACTTCGTGTTCATGGAGCCGGGCTCCATGCTCTTCCCGTCTTCTCCCAGAACTCGCACGAACCCACCGAATGGGATCGCGTTGATCGACCAGATGACGCCCCGGCGCTGCCAACCTTTGATTCGAGGCGGGATGCCGATGCCAAACTCTTCGACCTTAACCCCGACCATCCGGGCGGTGATGTAGTGGCCGAACT
>JALYMD010000599.1 GCA_030773875.1 Chloroflexota bacterium
CCTCCCGGAGCGCCCGGCCCCGCGACCGCTCCGGCTCTGCCGTCCGCCGCCCGGCGAGCGGGTCGTCGATACAGCCGCCATCGCGGACCTCGCACAGGAGGGCCTCCGGCTCCTGCCACAACCGCACGCTCCCCGCACCGGCGCCGTACCGCAGACTGCTCGCCGCCAGGCCCTCGACGGCCACGGAGAGCCCGGCGGCCAGGCGGTCCTCCACGCCGGCGCCCACCGCGTGGGCCAGGACGAGATCCCGCACGGCCGACAGCCGGGCACCGCGGAAGGGCAGGCCCACGGTCGGGACGGCCGGCTCCGGGAGGGCACTACGGAATACGGTCTCCGCGAGGCCGGGACCGCCGTAGGAGTTGCTGGGCCGACAGGCGCCGTTCTCCAGAAGGAACGGATGACTGGCGGCGACCTGCTGCAGGACGGCCGCACAGAGGTGCTCCGCGTCGTAGGGGCAGCGCAGCCACAGCGGTGCGTCTGGCGGCAGGGCCACGTTGAGCAGCGCCTCGTGCAGGTGGCACTCGGCCACCTCCGCCGGTCGACGGCCGGGCCAGACCGGTTCCCCCAGGCCCCGCCCCCGTCGTCCGCCGCCGCAGCTCTCCTCCACGAACCGCAGCCACGCGGGGAGGATCCTTGCCGGGTTGGCGCCGAGGAAGGCCATGTCCGCGAAGTGCACCGACTCGGCGTCCGTCCCGAGCGCGGTCCGCACCGCGCTCAGGTGCGGCTCGGCCAGTGCCACCATGACCGGTTCACCGTCGGCCACGCCGCGACGGACGAAGGTCAGCGCCTCCGCAAGAAACTCATCCTGGCTCCGGTACAGGAAGCCCTCGTGCCGGTAGCCCGCCGGGGGGAGCACCGCGGCTGCGGACGTGTGCACCGACATCCCTCCTCTGCTCACTCGAAGCCAGGCCTGACTGAGGACCCCTAGCGCAGCCCCGGTTGCTCGGCGAGACGCGGCACCGCGCGCCTTCACCGTGCACGCGCCCAATCATGCCGACGTTGGGCCGTCCCCGGCCAAAACTGCCCCGTTCACCCCTGTCTGGGGGACGGGCACGACCGGCGACTGCCCAGGTCGGCGCCATGGCACGAGCAGCGGGCGGGTGATGACTGAGCTGGCGATGACGGCTACCAGGCAGGCGGGCCCGAACCCCAGTCGTCACCGCAGACAGGGCGACCGGCCGCAGTCTCGGCGGCGCCCCAGAACCTGGAGCCTTCTCTGCGATAACGGGCGCTTACGGCCGCAGGAGTCCAGTCGGCGAGTGCCGCCGCCTGGTGTACGACCAGTTCCGCTTCGCCGTCAGTCCACGTCTGGGCGTATCCGTGTGGTGAGGCGGACGGTCATGTCGTTGGTGCCGGCGAAGATGTCGACGTGGTCGCAGAGTTGGCGGGCGAGCCAGAGCCCCATGCCGCCGTGGGACAGGTCCTCGCCGTGCGCTGGCCCGTAGCCGGCGAAGGGGTCGCCCCATCCGGGTCCGCGGTCGGTGATGGTGCAGACCACCCTGTCGGGAGAGGTCCACAGCCGGACGTCCACCGGCGGTTGTCCGTGCCGGATGGCGTTGGAGGTCATCTCGTCCATGGCGATCAAGAAGTCCTCGAGTACCTCCCGGGGAGCGTCCACGGTGGCAAGTTCGGCGGCGACGGCGTGCCGAAGACCGATGAAGTCCGCGACGTCCCAGGCAGCGAGCCGCGGCGCCGTGTCCTCCAGTGGCTCCCGTGGTGCCGGTAGCGAGCGCAGATATCGCCGGGGGTCGCTGAACAGCGGGTTGGGTCCGCGGCCCTCGGCGGTGACGAGGGTGGGGTGAGTCCGCAGTGCGGAGTCGAGGACCCGGTCGGGGAGCCGCTGGGTGTCGAAGACGCACAGCCCCACAACGGCCAGGCGGCGAGCGCGTCGTTGATGACGGCCTCGTAGCGTTGCCACTCCAGCCAATCCCGCTCCGTCGGTCCGAAATCGACCTCCCCCACGAGCCGGACCCGACCGCTGCCCTCCGCCGCGCGTTCCTGGGCCAGCCGGCGGAAGGCGGTGATCGCCGTGGGCGTGCGCTCACGGTAGACGGCGGAGCGCTCCAGCACTTGCACCCGCGGATCGTCGTCCACGGCCTCGCACAGCAGCGCGGCGGTCCGGGCACTGGCGGCGATCACCGCGGCATCCCCGGCGGCGAGGCCATCCAGCAGGAACGGCACGGCCGCCGCGGTCAACTCCGCGGCAGAGTCGTAGAGCAAGGCGTCGTGAAGATGGCCACGACCGGCCCGACGCAGTTTGCTCGTGCTCATCACCTGGTTCCTTGCGTCGATCGATGCTTCCGGTGCCGAGATACTTCCGCACACGGTAGGCGTCGTGTCAGGCGAGCGCGGAGGCCGTCGGCGCAGCTGGTAGGTGCTGGCGCCGCTGTCGTCTGCAGCCGCTGCAATGCCGGTCAGGGTCGCGGGTCCGCAGGCGCGTAGGTCGGGAGCAGCCGCGTACGCAGTGGGTCGGACGGCATGCCAGCTATAGGGCGTGCGAAGGCGTAGGGGGTGGTGCCGTCGATGGCGAGCATCGCCGACTGCTTTCGCAGGGCCGTGATTCGGCCCTGCTGGTCGCCGATTGTCGTCGGACTGCTCACCCGGATGCGCTGGCGCCGCGTCGAGCTGCTAACGCGATCTTCGCGTATCTCGAATAACCTCAAACTTGGCACACCGACGCCGCCGGCACAGCGCCTGGGGCTGGCTGTCACCCAGGAAGTTCCGACAGGACAAGATCGTCCTACCGTGAGGGTTCCAGGAACCGGACTTCGCTAGACCGGGGCACCGCAGAGCGTCCGTATTTGCCGGGGCGGCTGGGCCTGCGCAGCCCGGGCGTAGGCACGACATCGTCTGGGCGTCCCGGCCGTCCCGTCTGCGTGTCACCCGGCATCGTGACAGCGGGCAACAGCGTCCATGGCATTGTTGGCTCCAGTCGTCTCGCACCGGAAGGAAGCCCGACTCAACGGCGGGAACCGGTCGCATCGGCGGTGTGGGTGCGGGGGATCGCCGGGGCCGTCGGAGCGGTCGATCTGATCACGCAGCCGTCGTCCGGTTGCCAGCGAGCCGCCTGGGGGACGTGCGGGGAAGGCGGCGTACCAGGACATGGAGTTCTTGGTCGATCTGTTGCGGGTGTTGAGGGCGGTCCTGTTCGTCGGTCTGGCGGCGACGTCCCTGGTGCTGTGGCGTCGACGGCGTGACGCGCCGGCGAAGTGGGCGGCGGTGAGCTTCGCGCTGCTCGCGGGGGTAACCACTGCGGGGTTGCTTCTTCCTGACACGGGTGGGGAGGCGGTGGAGTGGGCCCGGAAGGTACGCATTGCGGCCCTGATCTGCTTCCCGTACTGCCTGCACCGGTTCGCTGCCGCGTTCACCGGGGTGTCCAATCTGGTGGAGCGGCTGGCCGCGGTGGGCACGCTGCTGCTGGTCGCGGCCATCCTGACCCTGCCCCCGCTCCCAGAAGCAGGTGAGCCGGCTCCGGCGTGGTCGAGGTGGCTCATCGCAGCGGGCCTTG
>JALYMD010000600.1 GCA_030773875.1 Chloroflexota bacterium
CAGCTTAGGCCCCGCGACCGCGAAGTACCGGGAGGTCGGCACCGCGGCCAACGTCGCCTTCTTCGACCGGATGGGGGTTTTGCCGACGCGGAACTTCCAGAGCGGCCGCTTCGCGGGGGCGGAGGCGATCAGTGGCGAGACGCTCCTGCTGGAGCACCACACGGACAAACACGGCTGCGCTGCCTGTACGGTTGGGTGCGAGCACCGCTACCGGACGCGGGACGACGGCCCGGCGACGGAGACCCGCCTGGAGTACGAGACGCTGTTCGCGCTCGGCTCGCTCTGCGGGGTATCCGACCCGAACGCTGTCCTGCGCGCGGCGGCCCGCTGCGACGACCTTGGGATGGACGCGATGACCACCGGGGCGACAATTGCCTGGGCGATGGAGTGCGCCGAACGGGGGATCGATCTCGGTCATCCGGCACAGGAGGTGCCCGCCTTCGGTGACGGGGCGGCGCTGCTGCGGACCATCGAGGCGATCGGGCAGCGGCGAGGGATCGGCGACCTGCTGGCGGAAGGTTCTCGCTGCGCGGCAGAGATCGTGGGTCAGGGCAGCGAAGCCTGGGCCATGCACGTCAAGGGGCTGGAGTTGCCGGGCTACGACCCACGGAAGCTGCAGACCCTGGCGCTCGGGCTTGCGGTCGGGACCCGAGGCGCTTGTCATAATCGCTCGTCTGCCTACGAGGTAGATTTTTCGGACCGCCTCGACCCGACGGCCGAAGCGATGGCCCGGGCGGAGGCTGCAGCCGGCGCCGAGGACCAGGCCGCGATCCTCGATTCGCTGACCCTCTGCAAGTTCTTGCGCCACGCCTTCGCCGATCTTCACGGGGAGGCGGCGGCGCTTCACGCCCGCGTTACCGGACTGCCCACCACCGCCGACGACCTGCGGTTGGCCGGAGAGCGAATCAACAACCTCAAGAAACTCTTCAACATCCGCCAGGGCTGGACCCGCACCGACGACACCCTGCCCCCACGGGTGCTGACCGATGACCCGGCCGCCCCAACAGCGCTGAGCCGCCCCTGGCTCGACCAGATGGTTTCTGCGTATTACCGGGTTCGAGGCTGGGACGACGATGGGATGATTTCCACGGAGCACCTGGAGCAGATCGGGCTGGCGGAACTGGTGGGGTAGGGGCTGGGGGTGCGAGGCACCTATCGCGGGTCCGAGCCCCCGTCCTCGCCTGGTGCGATGCCGGACGGAGTGTCCTTGTCCCGCCAGGCGCGGAAACCCAGAACGCCCATCCTTAGGATCACTTCCACTACCGCCTTCGCGAGCGTGGATCGAGGGCATCACGGAGGCCGTCCCCGATCAGGTTCGTAGCGAGGACGGTCGCGAAGAGAAGCAACCCGGGGCAGACCGAAACCCACCAGGCCTGCTGGAGCCGGGGCTGCCCGCTACTGACCATGCTGCCCCAGGTCGGAGTATCAGGCGGTACGCCAGCGCCGAGAAAAGACAGCGACGCCTCCGCGAGGATGCCGAACGCGACGACGAACGTCCCTTGGACGATGAGCGGCGACAGCGAGTTCATGAAAATGTAGCGCCGCATGATCGGGAAATCGCGCATGCCGATCGCCCGGGCAGATTCGACGTAGGGCTGTCGTCTGTTCATCAGCGTCGTGCTGCGGACCAGCCTGGCGATATTGGGGGTGTAAACCACGGATAGGGCGGCGATCACGTTCTCCGTTGCTGGTCCAAGGGTCGCCATGATCGCGATCGCCAAGAGGATGCTGGGGAACGCCTCGAGTCCATCCATGACCCGCATGAGTGGGGTGTCGATCCGCTGGTAATAACCCGCGACCAGCCCAATGATGGAACCCATGACGGTGGCCCCCACCATCACGGAAAGACCGACGAGCAGGGAAATCCGGGCGCCGTAGACAGCGCGGCTAAAGACATCGCGGCCGAGTTCATCGGTGCCGAACCAGTAATCAGACGACGGCTGCTCGAGGCGATCTGCCGGGTTGACGAAGTTGGGCTCGGCAGGAGCGATGACCGGCGCCAGGATTGCCAGCAGCAAGATCACCGCGAGAAAGCCGAGGCTTAGCACGGCCGCCGGATTCTCGAGCAACAGACGGACCCAGTAATATGGGGATGCCGGCGTGATAGAGGAGAGACGCCAGCGACGAGATCTCGTCGCGAACGGAGCGACCTCTGCCGCTCTGGCTTCACTCAGGGCCATAGCGGACCCTCGGGTCAACGTAGACATAGAGCACATCAACGAGCAGCATCACGAGGACCTGAATCGCCGCAACGGTCATCACGGCGCCCTGAACCACCGGGAAATCACGGCGGGTGACACTCTGCACCAGGAGCCGGCCCATCCCAGGGATGTTGAAGACGGTCTCAACCACGACCGCCCCGCCAAGCATTCCGGCAAGCGAGATGCCGATCACGGTCATGACGGGAATCAATGCGTTGCGAAGGGCGTGGAGCAGGATCACGTGCCGCTCCGGCAAACCCTTAGCGTAGGCAGTGCGCACGTAGTCTTCATTGAGCACATCGAGCATGGTCGAGCGTACTAGGCGGGTCAAGAGCCCCGCCGCGGAGAAGCCCAGCGCCACGGTCGGTAAGAGCATGTACTTGAAATGCTGGATCGGGTCGTCTCCGAGATCCTTGTAACCGCCCGACGGGAGCCAGCCGAGAACGACGGCGAAGAGCAGGATCAACAGGATCCCGAAGAAGAAACTGGGGATCGCCGCTCCACCGATGGACATGACCATCAGCAGCCGATCCAAAAGCGAGTTGGCTTTCACCGCCGCAATCACCCCGGCCGGAATCGCGATCAGGATGGAGAGGGTGAGCGAATAGAGGGTGAGCAAGCCGGTCGGCTCGACTCGATCGACCAACGCCTCGGTGACGGGCTTCCCGATGAACAGCGACTCCCCGAAGTCCAACTGCAGGGCGTCGACGAACCAGTTGATGAACTGGAGATGGAACGGTTCGTTGAGACCAAGTTGCTCTCGCAGCGCCTCTTTCTGTTCCGTCGTCGCTTCTCGTCCCAGCATCGCCGAGGCAGGATCACCGGGAGTAAGATGGATCAGGGTGAAGACGATGATGCCGACGATGATGAGCACGGGAAACAGAAGCAGCAACCGGCGTAGGATGAACGCAATCACTCGCCGTCTCCGCTTTGGCCGAACTCCGTCCGAGTCATAGCCCGCGCCGCCCCGGTGACCTCAAATCCCTGAGCGGGAACGACGTGCGCCGGACCGCGAACTGCACCATGGGACGTTGGATGGCCAGACGCTGCACTCGTGACCCCTTAGTGGTCGGTCACGCCTCAATCGCCACAACTCGTACCTGTTTCGGGCAGGGGACTGTGAGCCCTCTTGGCGGGCTAGCGGGCGACGCAGGCGTCGCCCCTACCCAGGAGAACACGTTGACGCAGCACTAGAGCCTCCTAGCGGAACCCCACAGGAGATCCACGACCGTCCCCGGACCAGACTTTGCCACACCCAAGTCGCCCGCTGGCTTTCTTCGGTCCTCGAATCCGGAGTTTACGGCGGACCTGGAGCGGGGAGCGGGGACGATCCCCACTCCCCGCTGCCCAGCGGGGGGCCTATGCGTCCCCGAGCCAGCAGTTCGTGAACTCGGGCTCGATCTCGAAGTGCATCTTTCCAAGAAGTCCTTGGACCTGGGACGACAGGGCGGCGACGCCGTAGTTGTTGGCCAGCTTGACGGCTGGAGCCTCTTCATACCAAAGCCGCTGAAGCTCCTCGAGTGCCGCGAAACGGGCTTCGAAATCGGTCTCGGTTTGAAGCCGCTGTGACACTGCGACCTTCGGGTCCGAACACCATTGCCCGTCTGCCGCACAACTCGCGAAGGCTGGGATGAGGACCGGATCAGGTCTGAACACGTAGGCGTTGGTGGTCATCTCCCAACGGTCATCACTCTCCAAGTTCTCTTCCATTGTTGCCTCGTCGGTGACCTCCAGTTCGATGGTGAACCCGGCTTCTTCGAGTTGTTGCTGAGCAACGACCGCGGCGTTGTAGTCGCCAAGATCTTCTTGGGTCGTCAAGAGGCGGACCGGAGTGCCGTTGTAGCCGGCCTCTTGGAGGAGCTGGCGAGCCTTCTCCGTGTTGCCCTGGTTGTACATCTCCGCTGAAACATCCGAGTTCCACACCGTCTGGGGCATCATGATCCCGGGGCCCAGTTCGAAATACCCCTCGCCATGGGAAGCCTGTGCCGTCGGCTCGACGGCAATAGCCGCCAGAACCGCCTGCCGCATCTTCACATCGCTCATGAGGCCAGCCGCGGTGTTCATGATCAGGACACCGTAGCTGCGCGGCGGCAAGATCTCGATCGTCACATCCGGATTGTCCTGGAGGGTCACGATCTGATCGGGGATGATCTCCTCCAGGTAGTGATACTCACCTGACTGCAACCCGGCGACGCGGGCAGCCTCGTCGGGGACTGGAATGAACTCGATTTCGTCCAGATAGGCTGCCTTGCGGCCGGCGTAGCCGCTTGGCTCGGTCTCCAAGGAGGCGTAGTTGTCGAAGCGGCGGAGTAGGGTGAACCGGTCCGCCTGTCGCTCGACGAAATGATAGGGTCCGGTGCCGATGTAGCCCGAGTCGGGAAGAGGATTCGATCCGGCGGCGTCCAGGACGGACTTCGGATGAATCGAGAGGCCCTGGGCCTGACGCGCGAGCATGCTGGGGAGGGCGGCGAGCGGGCTCGATAACCTGAACTCCAGGGTGTGCGGATCGACCTCAACGAGCTCGTTCAAGAACGGGGAGATGGCCAGGCCAAGGCTGCTGACCGGGGCCCAGCGCTGGAACGAGGCGATCACATCGGCCGCGGCCATTTCGGTGCCGTTGTGGAAGGGGACGCCCTGGCGCAACCTGATCGTGGTCGTCAATCCGTCCTCGCTGGTCTCAAATCCTTCGGCCAGCATCGGGACCGTCGCATACTCGGCATCAAAGGTGAAAAGCGCCTCGAACATCTGCCAGCCGATGAGGGTGATGGTTCGCTGGGCGGTGAGGTGCATATCGAGACCGGCAGGCTGGCCGGTGGTCGCGACGCGGAGTCGACCACCGCGCTGACCTTCGCCCGTCGCCTGGCGGAGGAGTGCCGGCGCACGAAACTGGCTGCCGCGCTTCGGCGCCGCACCGGCCGGACCGAGCATCCCGGCCGCCGCGATCCCGGCCGCGCCCGCTACCCCGGCGCGGACGACCGCGCGTCGGCTGATCGGATGGGTGAGCATCTCATGCTCCGTCGTCGGAGTCGTAGCGTGCTTGTCCTGCTGCTCTCGCGGGCGCATGCGTCTCCTCCTCACCTCTTCACTTGCCGGTGAAACTGTCCAAGTGTCTTAGCATGGGCTACAGACCTGTCCGGCGCCTCCAAATCGTCCTGATGCCGCGCCTTCCGGTGGTCGACAAAGGTGAGATCAGCATGCGGCGGGCATCGGATCGAGGCCAGGCCGGGACGAGACGGAGGTCGCAACGGCTGCCGGTTTACGAGGCTCCCACCGCGCGCTGCCGGGCTGCCATCTCCTGATCGACGCCGCGAGGCCACTCCCGCCGCTGCGGGTCGTGGACGGAGACTGCCAGACTGCCGACCCCTTCGATCGTCATCTCGACCTGATCCCCGTCCTGCAGTGCGCCGAGACCCTGGTGGTTTGTCCCGCACATGATGACGTCGCCGGGGACCAGGGTCATGTAGGAGGTGATGAAGGCCAGCACCTCGACGACGCTGTACTCCATATCGCGGGTCGAGTAGTCCTGTCGCAGTTCG
>JALYMD010000601.1 GCA_030773875.1 Chloroflexota bacterium
CCAGGATGCGACGGGCGTAATCGGCGACGTAGGCTCCGGCCGCGGTCGGCGTTACCCCCCGGCCGCCGCGATCGAGCAGGGCGGTGCCGTAGTGACGCTCCAACGTCTTGATTTGGTTGGAAATCGCGGGCTGGCTCAGTCCGCTCGCCTCGCTCGCGGCTGTCATCGTTCCGTGCTCGACCACCGCAAGGAAGACCGCGAGCGCGTGCGCCGTCGGCCTATCGATCATCCTTCGGCTTCCCACCCTTCACTGGTATTCATGAAGTTGATAGCTCTCATCCAGGATTGATATTGGACATTATAATACCCCAACCTTATCGTCGAGAGGGATCGAGAACCGATGCCTGGGAATCCGTGTCGAAGGTAGGGTGCGTCCGGCTGCCATCGGACCCATGAAAAGGAGCGACTTATGGCGAGTCTCCTCTACATCGCATCCCACGGTCCCGACGACCCGACCAAGGCCTGCATCCCATTCCATCTGGCCGTCAACGGGGCGGCGGAAGCGGGGATCGAGGCGACGATCAACCTGATGGGGGACGCAGCAGTCCTCATCCAGGATCGCTACATCGAGACGCTCACCCCGCTGGGGCTGCCTCCGCTGCGGGAGCTGATGGCCAAGATCCGCGAGAAGGGAATCTCGGTCTACATATGAGGCGGCTGTGCGCAGGCCCGTGGGGTCAGCGAGGCCGATCTCGACGGTAAGAGCGCCAGCTTCACCACCCCGCCGGATGTCGCCCGGCGCTGCGCCGACGCCACCAACGTGCTCGTCTTCTAAGCAAAGCCGAGCGGAGCAGGACGAACATTGACAACAGCGATTGAGACGACCGCGATCAGCGTCGACGAACTGAGGACCATGCTGGAAGCGGGTCAAGCGGTGACGGTGCTGGACGTGCGGACAGCCGAGGATCGGGCCGAGTGGACCATTCCAGGGAGCCGCCACATCGATGCCTACGCGGCCCTCAAGGCGGGCGACACAGGTGCGCTGGACGCCCTCGACCTTGACGGCAGTGCGCCGGTCGTGACGGTCTGTGGCGCCGGCAAGGCCAGCCTCACGGCCGCCGAGATCCTGCGGGCGCGGGGCATCGAAGCCCGCTCCCTGACGGGAGGGATGAAGGCCTGGAGCTTGGCCTGGAACACGGCGACGGTTTCCGTACCGGCGAGCTCGGCAACCGTGATCCAAGTGCGCAGGACGGGAAAAGGCTGCCTCTCCTACCTGGTCGGAGTCGATGGCGAAGCTGCCGTGATCGACGCGTCCCTGGATCCCGCCGTCTACCTCGATCTTGCCGCCCAGCAGGGCTGGACCATCCGCCACGTCCTCGACACCCACATTCATGCCGACCACCTGAGCCGCTCTCGATTACTTGCCGAGCATGCCGGAGTAACGCTGCACCTGCCGGAGTCCGAGCGGGTGGCCTACGGTTTCGCACCGATCCGGGACGGCGACACGATCACCATTGGCGGGGCGACGCTGACGGTCATCCATACCCCAGGTCACACGGCGGAGAGTAGCTGCTATTGCCTGGATGGTCGGGCGCTGTTCACCGGCGACACGCTCTTCCTGGCAGGCGTAGGGAGACCGGACCTGGAGGCAAGCGCGGAGGAGGCCCGAACCAGGGCGCGGCTCCTCTACCGATCCCTGCAAAGGTTGACCGATTTGCCCCCAGAGACGCTGATCCTGCCGGGCCACACGAGCGAGCCGGTTCCATTTGATGGCCAGCCGGTTAGCGCGCCTCTGCGCGGGGCGTTGTCCCGGGTCGAAACGATGCGGCTATCTGAAACTGAGTTCGTCGAGACGATCCTCGGCCGGATCCCGCCGACGCCGCCGAACCACGCCCTCATTGTTGAGCTCAATGAGGCCGGCGAGACGCCGGAGGGCGATGTGACCGACCTGGAGGCGGGGGCGAACCGCTGTGCGATTTCCTAACGGCCGGGCAACCTCCACAGTCTCAACACCCAGACTCGGTCTACGAGAGAACTGGGAGCAGTTCGCCCTCCTTGTGGTGGTCAACGCCTTTGTTGGGGGGATGGTCGGGCTGGAGCGGACCGTCGTTCCGTTGCTCGCGGAGCAGGATTTCGGAGAGGTCTCCCGCACGGTCGCCCTCTCCTTTATCGTCTATCGTCAGCTTCGGGATCGTCAAGGCGGTGGCCAACCTCGGGGCCGGTCACTTCTCGGACCGGATTGGGCGGAAGCCTATCCTCATCGCCGGCTGGATCGTGGGACTGCCGGTGCCCTTCCTAATCATGCTTGCCCCG
>JALYMD010000602.1 GCA_030773875.1 Chloroflexota bacterium
GTATTACGTCGCTCGGCAGAATTTACGTACATGCCGGCATCAGTCACCCCGCCGCCGCGACATATCCGACGAGCGGAGGACGTCGGCACGCCCCCATGTGCCTCTTCCCATGGGTCGGTCCTCGTTCACTAAGGGTTCTCATTCCTCATCAAAGAAGTAACGCTCGGGATCGTCGACGTCCTTCTCCTCGTCAACCTTAGGCGTGAGGGTGAAGAACGCTACCTGGGGAGGAGCCAGGAAGCGGAACGGGACCCCGGAGACACCCAGACCGTTGTTGACGAAGAGTGGATTGCCATTGACGACGTGGGTGCCGCGCGGGTAATGCGAGTCGAGGTCCCCAGCGATCATCGGTAACTCCAGCGGGGTGAACCGTTTGAGTGGCGAGAATCGGAGCTGCCCGCCATGGGTGTGCCCGGCTAGCGTCAGGGCGAAGCGCGCGGCCGGAGCTTGCTCGACAATGTCGGGCACATGGCCGAGCAGAATAGCCGGCCGATCCGCTTCGGCATGGGCAGGAACGCCCCTCATCGCTCTGCCGAGATCATCGTAACCGAGCCGGGGATCGTCGACCGCGACGATCAGGATCCGCCCAGCCCCTTGCCGCGCCGGCACATCCGCGTGCTGGTTTCGCAGCACACAGACCCCCTGATCTCGCAGCCGGCGAACAATGCCTTGCGTGGCGACCTCGTTGGTCAAGTGGTCGTGGTTGCCGAGAACGGCGAAGGTGGGACAGACCTCCGTGAGCGGGCGGAAGAGGTCCGCGCCGCGTTCCCAGACCCCGTTGTGGGTGAAATCCCCAGTCAGAGCCGCTAGGTCGACCCTTTCAGATCGAACTTTATCAATGGCGCGTCGAAGGGTGGACTGGCGAGTGCCCTCCATGCCGACGTGAAAGTCAGTGAGATGGGCGATCCGAACGCCGTGGAGGGCTGCGGGAAGACCGGCCACCCCAAGGTGATACCGAACTGTTTGAAGCCGACGAGGCTCGACGGCGTACGCATAGCCAGCGGCCATGGCGCCGAGGGTGACTGCTGCGGCCGCCGCCATCGACCCTCTCCGGCCCCAATCGCTCGCGAACATCACGGTGGACAGGTCCCATTTGTCGTGTCCCCGGAGGGGAACACGACGTCGACTATGGGTCATAGGTCCTCCTGGGCGTCGCCGTCCGGCGCATGTGTGCACCGGGCATCCCGGCAGGACTGAAGGAACGCAACCAGCGCGCCAGAGGGTGATCTGGCGAGTCCCCGGCAGGCACAGTTGGTTATTCAGGCTGAAGGGGCCGGTGGCTATACTCCACGTTATGCGGGAGCACCTTCCAACTCCGGCGCGGGAGAGCGGATTCAGGGGCGAGATGGCACGGTTTGCTGGGGGACCAGATCTCGCTGGCTGGGTACTCGTCGTGGACGACGAGCCCACCCTGCGGGAGACCGTGGGGTACAACCTGCTGCGTGCGGGTCTTGAGGTCGAGCTTGCCGAGGATGGACCGATGGCCCTGGCAGCGGCGCGTGCGCGTCCGCCAGACCTCGTGGTGCTGGATGTGATGCTGCCTGGAATGGATGGCTTTCAGGTCCTCCGTTCCCTCCGGGAAGAGTCAACGGTGCCTGTTCTCTTGCTGTCGGCGCGCGGTGCGGAGCATGATCGGGTACATGGTCTTGAACTCGGTGCCGACGACTACCTGACGAAGCCGTTTGCGATGCGGGAGTTGCTTGCCCGGGTCCGGGCGATGCTTCGTAGAGCCGACATGGCCGCGGCGGTCCGGACGAATCGGGGTCCATCGCTACCAGACGGCGATGGCCAGCACGACGATGAGGCGAGATTGCCGAAAGAGGGGGATATTCGCCCCCTAGGAGACCGGGGCGTTCTCCGGTACGGAAAGCTCTCGATCGACCCCGCCCGGCGGCAAGCCCGAGTGGGAGAGGCGGTCGTTCCGCTCAGGCCGAAGGAGTTTGATCTGCTCCATTATCTGGTTCGACAGCCTGGGATCGTCCTGTCCCGAGAGGCGATCCTGCGCGAGGTTTGGGGCTACCACTACCCGGTCGATACCAGGACCGTCGATGTCCATGTGCGCTGGTTACGTCAGAAGATCGAAGAGGATCCGAGTCAGCCGCGCATGATCGAGACAGTGCGGGGGTTTGGATACCGCTTTGTGGCCTCCACCTGAACGATCCCAGGCCTTAACAGTGCTGGCCCCATGGACCTGATGCCTTTGCGCCCAGAGCGAGGCAGATCCGATGGTTAGGCCCCGGATTCTGCGTGGCCACCTGGCACTGCCCTATGTCCTGCTCATCTTGTCGGTCATGCTGGTGCTTGGCGCCTATCTCGTTATCGGGGCCAGGAACCTGTACACGGACCGGCTGTCGGAACAGCTTGAGTCCCAAGCTCGCCTGGTGGGAGAGATCGTCCGTCCGGCCCTTGCCGCTGGAAATAGTGTCGCGGAGATCGACGCCGTCGCGGAACGTCTTCACGGGGAGATCAGGTCGCGAGTCACGATCATTGCCGCCGACGGCACGGTGCTTGGCGACTCCGCTGTGCCGACAGTGCCCTCCGAGAACCACGGCCAACGTCCTGAGGTTTTGAAGGCGCTCAGGACTGGAGCGGGAACCGCCGAGCGGACCAGTGCCACTACCGGTGAAGACTTCCTTTACGTTGCGGTTGCACTCCAGGACCCGCGAGGTGCCGTTGCACGGGTTGCCATGCCACTGACGGAGGTCGATGCGGCTGTCTGGCGGATCCAACGAGATATCGTCATCGCCGCTCTTTCGGCCTCGCTCCTCGCCGTAGCGGTGGCCGTGGTCGTCGCCGGCCGGATCGCCAAGCCGTTGAACGATCTTCGAACCCAGGCTCGGGCGGTAGCTGCCGGACGCCTCGATGTCTCGGTGGAGCCCGCCCCGACACAGGAGATCGGGGAACTGGGTCGTGCGTTCAACACCATGACCTCGGAGTTGCTTCGCCATGTAGAGGAGACCCAGCGTTCTCGATCGCGGATGGAGGCAGTGCTTGCTTCTCTCAGCGACGGAGTGATCATCACGGACCGCGAGGGGATAGTCGTCCAGGTCAACAGGGCGGCCGCGAGAATGCTTGTCACGGACATCGCGGAAGCGGTGGGCCAACCCTTTGTGGTGATCTCCCGGGACCACGAGCTGGCAAACCTGCTCCGGTCTGCACTCGACGCCCAGTCGCCATCGACAATCACGGTTGAGCATGGCCTTGCACGCAGGATGCTGGAAGCATCGGCACAGATGGTGATCGGGATCCGTGAGGAGCTTGGCCTGGTCGTGCTGCGGGATGTCACCGACCTGCGCCGCCTGGAAGTCGTGCGGCGCGAGTTTGTCGCTAACGTGTCCCACGAGCTGAGAACTCCGCTTGCGTCGATCAAAGCCCTGGTGGAAACGCTCGAAGCCGGCGCCATTGATGACCCATCCGTCTCCTTGGACTTTCTGGGACGGATCGTCGGTGAAGTGGATCGGCTGGCTGCGCTGGTCGACGAGTTGTTGGATTTGGCCCGGCTCGAGAGCGGGCGGGTCAACCTCCGATTGCAGGATCTTGAGCCTGACGCACTCGTGGGGCGAGCGGTTCAGCGCTTACGTCCCCAAATCGATCGGGCTGGATTGCATCTGACGATGGACGTGCGGCCCGACCTGCCTTTCGTGCGAGCTGACCAGGCGCGAGTCGAGCAGGTCCTTCTGAACCTCGTCCACAACGCCATCAAATTCACTCCCGCCGGTGGGTCAATTCGCATCAACGGCGGCGTGGACGAGGGGATGCTTCGCATCCAGGTCCAAGACACTGGGGCCGGAATCTCCAAAGATGAGCAGCCGCGCCTGTTCGAGCGCTTCTACAAGGCAGACAAGGCCCGCCGCTCCGATGGCAGCGGCCTTGGGCTTGCCATCGCCAAGCACATCGTCCAAGCACACGGCGGCACCATCACCGTAGAGAGCGAGCTGCACCAGGGCGCCACGTTCTCCTTTACGCTGCCGCTCGTGGGAGGAGAGCAGTTCCAGATTCGGGATCCGCGCGAGGCACGCAGTGCGCGCGTCCATGCAAGGCTGGGCAACCCGAGCGACTCGTCGAGTGTGAACGCCACCTTCCCGGTCTGAACGCCGGTGTGGTCAATGCGCGACGGCCGATTGTTTTGGCAGTGGGAATGGGCGTTAGCGGCGGGACGAGCGAGGGTCTAGGGCGTCCTGAAGGCCGTCGCCGAGCACATTGAAGGCGAAGACTGTCAAGGTCAGCGCCACACCGGGGAAGGTGGTGTACCACCAGGCATCACGGAAGTAGCTGCGCACATCCGAGAGCATGGTGCCCCATTCAGGTGATGGCGGCTGAGCGCCAAGGCCAATGAAGCTCAGGGAGCTCGTCGCGAGGATCGCGTACCCCACGTCCAAGGTGAGTTGAATGATGACGACGGCGACCGCGTTCGGGAGAATGTGACGGAACAAGAGCCGGGACGGCGACAACCCCAAGCTCCGGCCGGCCGTCACGAAATCCCGTTCCTTGATCGAGAGAACCTGAGCCCGGACCAAGCGCGCATACCAGGGCCAGAAGACTGTGGAAAGGGCAATCATCGTGTTAGTGAGACTCTTGCCCAGGGTCGCGGCGATGGTCACGGCAAGAACGAGGGCCGGAAAGGCCAGGAACATGTCCGTGATCCGCATCAGCACCTCATCGGCAAGACCTCCAAGGTAGCCCGAGAGGGCGCCGACGAGGGTGCCGAAGCTGACCGCGAAAGCGAGGACGACGACCGCCACCTGGAGAGAGATGCGGGTGCCCGTCATCACTCGGCTGAGGACATCCCGGCCCAGCTCGTCGGTGCCGAGGGGATGCTCGAGGGAAGGGGCCTTGAGCTTACTGCCGGTGATGTCCTGCGCGTAGGGATCGTGGGGGGTGAGGATCTCTCCGAAGAGGGACAGAACGAGGAATAGGCCAACGATACAGACGCCGATGAAGTTCAGCCGGTTGTCCAGCAGAAACCGCTTGAGATTCCTGCGAAGCTGGCTCCGCTCCGGCTGGCGACGGGAACGGCCGAGGGAGCGGTAGCGCTCCTCGGAACGGGTCGCCGGTCCTTCGGCTCCCGTGGGAACAACGCCCGGCTCGGACCGACTGCCCGCTCCTGACCCGGGGGTCGCGCCGCCAATGATGGGGTTGGCGCTCACGAGAACGAGATCCGCGGGTCAAGGAACAGGTAAAGCACATCGACAACCAAGTTCATGAGGACAAAGACGAACGCGACGACCAGGGTGGTCGCCATGATTGCGTTGTAGTCGACCTTTTCAATGGC